>NZ_JAHHPM010000189.1 GCF_024606345.1 Endozoicomonas sp. YOMI1 | reverse complement strand
GGAATGGTTCGACTTTGCTGAAAATCGCCCTGCTGCAAAAATTAGGATTTGAGGTCATTGAAATCCCGGTGAACAAGCTTGAAAACCAGGATTCAATAGAAATCGTTATTGATCAAATAAAAACAAAGTTAGCCGACCTGCCAGAGGCCCATGGCTCTGTGTCACTTAACAACGGCGGGGGGGCAGCAGATGAGGCATACGTTACTGCCGATGAAGGAGGGCAATTCTCAGGTGACGGTTACTTTACCGCCGAAGAGCATTTAGAAAAGCAAACAGGTAAACCAAAAAAGAAAAAACGGAATAGAAAAAGGAAGAGAAAAAAACCAGTAAACTCCTCTCTTCCATCATGACTTAAGAACCGTTTTCACATCGGTGATTAAACTGTCAGGATGGAAAAAAGAACGGTGTATTTTCTTGTGCGCAGATATTGTCCTGAAAACGAAATGCAAGAACACTTTTAATTTCAACCTGCTCATACAACTCAGACAAGCAGCAGACCGTTGTCTTCAATCCGGCGTACCAGCATCTCTTATTTCCCAAACTTGCAGAGTGATATTTGTAATGTCGCCATCCGTAGTTCGGCTCAGGACCACCACTTCATGCTCTGATATTGGATTGAAGTAGGCTTTCAGGATACCGTCTTGCTTGATAACCCCCTTGAGTGACCAGTGCTGTTGATTGTTGCGCCCCAGGATTCCTACCATGTGTGGGTTGCAAGTCAGCGCATGAAGGCCTGACAGGCTAAAGCAGGGTGTAGTGGTTGGGGCGCATTCCCTGGTGGTGGTTTGAATTGACCATTCTCCTGCCTGGTTCTTCCCCCAGATATGGACTGTATCTGGCCTGCAGCAGACCAGTAAGTGGCTGTCAGACGGATTGAACAGCGCCGTATCCACACGGGAATCATGTTTGAGCAGGATAACTGAGTCAAGCCTAGCTCTTGATGCATCATCCAGCTGAGGCAAGCGACAATGGTTAAGCGACCAGTCAGACAATTTTTCCGGTCTGCGCCATAGTTGCACATCACGGCCACTGATGCTGAAACTACTGTACACGTATTTACCGGCAGGGCTGAAGCCAAGTGGATAACAGTATGGGTAGATCACTGTCTCCTCCCATTTCCCCGATGGTTCCGGGCTGTAAATTGAGACCCGTCCCCGTCCCCGTCCGCGTTTGGTACGATATTCTCTAACACCCACCAGAAGCTGATCCGCCACTTGGCTGAAGCGGGCATAGCTAATAAGTTCTTTTTTTAAAAAATTTAACGGCTGTCCTGACCAGACTCCGGTATAATCCAGCGATAACATAGTCATTTTCCCCCTCCGTACCTGTGAATCCGGCCTACGCAGTAACACATACTGCTCCGATGGACTGAACAGGACTTCATTAACCAATACTCCGGGGGAGAGGTCGAGAACCTCCATTTCCAGCCATTTATTATTTCCACCCATGAGCCAGATGCTTACAGGATGGTAACTGCCATAGGTCACCATATATTTCCCCGAAGGGCTGAATTTGACAGTCTGATCCGGCAGCGTTTCCTTGTGGAAATCGTTCCAACAGCGGTTAGTAGGCCGCAAGGTATTAACGCAACCCTCAGCGCTCCGGATTAACAGGCGATTTCCGCAAGCACTGAAACTTGCCCCGGTAATAATCACCCGACTGTCGCTATTATCGAACCAATTCTGATGCTCTTCTGCCCATTGTCCCTGGTCATCCTTGGCCAGAATTCGGCAGCCATTCAAACAACGGCCATAAAACAAAAGATGACGACCGGACGGGCTGAAGCAAATATCATAAGCAGGATCGGGATGAAACTCTCGATACCTTGCTTCAGAAAGAGGAAGAGTGACTTTATATCGCTCAACCGGACGATAAGCCGGGCATCGTTCCATCTTCCCCAACGTGCCAAGGCACAGCAGTGCGGCCATCTGTGGCAAGTTCTTTATTATCCTGTCCCTGAACGGTATCACTTTGTCGTTGAGTGGTGCTGAAGTAGTAAATGGATGCGAGCGGAGAGATTTTTTCTGCCACGGGGCAGTTTGTTGGTACTGTTCCCGGAAGCATCGGGGAAGTCGGGCAAAAAAAGACAGTTCCTGAATATAATTGTATTCTTTAACCACTTCCCGAAATGCCAGACAGGTTTCATTTACACGCCGGATATCATCGAATTCCAGGTAGTCAAAAATCAAAACCAAAAGTTCAGGAGGGAGTTCAGTAATCCTTCTTTGCCACAAAGGTTGTTTCTGCGGGCTTGACTTCGGGAGCGCGATAGTGGACGGGGAGTTGGAGGGTGTGGATCTGGCAGGCTGATTTACAGGCCAACCCGGCACCATCGAAATGCCAGCAGTTCCTGAGGAAAAAGGGTTGCTCATTGACTTACCCAATTCTTAACGAGTTATTATACCAGTTCCACCTTCTTAATATGGGCTGCGCAGCCATTTGGAACAGCTGGATCTTCGTTGGAATTCCTCGCAATAGCCCTGCTATTACTCGTCAT
>NZ_JAHHPM010000188.1 GCF_024606345.1 Endozoicomonas sp. YOMI1 | reverse complement strand
GAAAAGCAGGAAAAGCAGGAAAAGCAGGAAAAGCAGGAAAAGCAGGAAAAGCAGGGGTCATAGTCAGGCTATTTCATTGTTGACTGAACAGGAACTGAGCAGCCATTTTGAACAGCTGGATTTTTGCGAACCCCTTTTTTTTACCTGCCGGGTAGAGAGTGAAGAGACCTGAAAGTCCGGACTTTTCAGGAAAACGGGATTCCAGCGGAGGAGATGTGACTTATGGGCAGGTGAAGCCCGCAAATGCAGACTTCGTAAGTGATTGGATTATTATTCTCCTTTGGTAATCACTTCATTGTTTTCATCGGTCAGGGTCAGATCTTTCATAAATAACACCATGGGTGAACGGTGATCCAGTTCCAGGGTTATTCTGCAATTGTCTGAGCAGTTACCGGCTGGGATTTCAAAAGTATCGGTTCCGGGGCTGTTCCAGGCATGTCCATGTACCTCATGGCCATAGGCAATGGGCTGACCATTAAAGTAAATATTGACGATGGTATCTGATCCCCAGCCAGCCCAGGTGAAGTTCGCAAAGACCTTGTCATGCCCATCCAGTTTCACCGGAAAGCTCACTCTGCCGCCCGGGGCAGTCAGCCTCCAGGAATTATAAGCAAAATTGTAGGCGTATTTGTGACTGTATTCTGGCTGACCGGTAAACACTCCAGATATTTCATAGGATATCAATTGATCATTGGCAATACTGGCAGAGATTTTGCCAAGCTCTGCAGCAAATGCGGATGACAGGTTACCGATCAATAGCAGAAATAAAACCCGATACAACTTCATAGAATTCTCCCAACTCGAAAACAGGGTTACAGTCAGTAATAATTACGTCCATGAAGAACACACAGCGCTGTGAGTGCTAACAAAACGTCCACTCAGCATTAGACTCGGGTTTGTCGGTAAAGTTCATCGGAGAAGATAAAATAAGGACTGACTACCTGGGTAGTTGGGTAGTTCAGTTGCAGCACTTATGAACTGCAATTAATAACTTCGACATTTCAATAAGCACTGCCCGAAAAAAGCAGGCTGCTTGTACTTTTGCCGCCAGAGCAACCTGCAGCCAGCAACCAGCGACCAGCGACCAGCAGCCAGCAACCAGCCAGCGAGCGAGCTTAACAAGTCTCAGTCAAACGCGGAACTTATTCCGGTACAAGTCATTATTACGGGTAATCAGGCATCAATACGTTTGTACTTAATGCGATGCGGGCCAGCGGCTTCTGCACCCAGACGGGCCAGGCGGTCAGCTTCCTACTCGGTGTAGTTACCATTAGAACGAAACCTCCTGTATGCCCGGTTAGGAACTTTTTCTTGTGAAAATAGTCAAAGCTATGAAATTAACTAATAAGATAAGTTGAGGAACAACATGAATAACATCAGCACTGGCTCACAGCCCAAATACGCTATCCCTGAGACTACAGCCCATACTTCTGAATCAACGTCTCCAGCTAATAATGCAAACTTTAAGGGGCACCAACTTAAAGCTACAAAATCATCTGAGCGAGTAGAAACTGCTCTAAATGGTCAGTGCCCTATTTGCATGGATCCTTTCACCAATACTGAAATCAAACCATTATCCTTGTTGCCATGCTTTCATTTGTACCACTCAGAATGCGTCACTGAATCATTAAATCAACAGCAGTCCTGTCCTGATTGCAGGGCTCTTGCCAGTCCTTCAACGATTAAAGTCTATGAAAATAGCACATTATTAAAAGAGAGTTTGCCACTGGAATGCACTGAAAACCTTTGTTCTGTGGTAGGTGCCAATGCCTCGATTAGCTCCGGCACGAAAGCGCTCTGCCCTTATCCTCTTGCAACTTTCCCACATCAAGAGGCAGAAAACTTTCTGGAGAACAACCATGCCCCAATTATTAAATGGCTCTGCGAGTCATTTGCTGAAAAACAGTACAAAACCGCTCATGTGTTTTATGATGAAAAATTTTGC
>NZ_JAHHPM010000187.1 GCF_024606345.1 Endozoicomonas sp. YOMI1 | reverse complement strand
CGGAAAAAGCGAATGCTGTCTTGTAAGGAGGCAGATAGGGTTTCAAGCTTTGACCCAATCCGAAAGGATGCCCACTTCCGACTGGTCTCAACGATAGACAAGCTTTGCCATGACGTTTGTCTGTGGAGAGGGTTAGACAATGCTTGCCATTGAACCAACCACAGGACACCAGCACTCAGGCTGGCCGGGTATCAACTGGTCTAAGGTCGAAGCCAGTGTTCGTCGGCTGCAAGGCCGTATCTATCGTGCGGCAAAGAGCCAGCTGTGGAAGAAGGTAAAGAGCCTCCAGAAATTGCTGGTTCGTTCACTGGCTGCAAAATTCCTGTCTATACGACAGGTAACCATGGAAAACCGAGGTAAAAACACGCCGGGTATTGATGGAGTTATTTGTGACACTCCAGTTAAACGTCTGGCGTTGCTGAAAGAAGGATTAACCCTGAGAGGGTACAGGCCAAAACCGGTTCGCCGGGTTTACATTCCCAAGGCTAACGGTAAGCAACGTCCTCTTGGAATTCCCACTGTTAAAGATCGTGTCATGCAGGCACTGGTGAAATTGTCCATGGAGCCCGAATGGGAAAGCCGTTTTGAGGTAAACTCTTATGGCTTTCGACCGGGACGATCTTGCATGGATGCCGTCACTGCCATTGCCCATTCGCTGCGAGGTAAGAATAGCAGTAAGTGGGTGCTTGATGCGGATAGTTGCGGTTGTTTCGATAACATAAAGCATGAGGCTATATTGGATCGGGCACCGGTGTTCGCCAAGACAATACGTCGATGGTTAAAGTCGGGTGTTATCGAATGGAGGCATTTGCAACCAACAACAGCAGGTACGCCACAAGGCGGGATCATCTCGCCAGTGTTGGCAAACATTGCTCTGGATGGTCTGGAAAGACTATTTGGTTGCACCAGCGCAAGTGGGCGGCAACTGCGGCCAGCTGAGCGCCGAGGAAATAACAAAGGCATCAACCTGATACGTTACGCTGACGACTTTGTTGTCACTGCACCGTCGCGTGAAGTGATTATGGGGTACGTAATCCCACAGCTTGAGCAGTTCCTGTCATTAAGGGGGCTGCAACTGAGCGAAGCTAAAACCCATGTTGTTCATGTAGACAAGGGTTTTGACTTTCTGGGGTTCACGATCAAACGATACAGCGGAAAGATTGTACTTGTCCGCCCTGCAAAGGCTGATGTGAAAGCTCACATTAAGCAGATCAAGGACATTGTCTCGAAAAATAAGCAGGCAACGCAAACTGGCTTGATTGGTTGTCTTAACCCCGTCATTGGTGGTTGGGGAAACTATTACCGGAATGCAAACAGCAAACGGACATTCAGCTATGTCGATCACCGAACATGGAAACTTATCTGGTTCTGGGCAAAGCGCCGTCACCCAAATAAGTCAAAACACTGGGTGAAGTACCGGTACTTTCCCGGTCAGGACTGGACGTTCAGAAACGACAGTTTACGCCTATACCAGCACAAGCACATCCCGATAACCCGGCATATCAAGGTTCAGGGGGCTTCGACCCCGCATGATCCTGATCAAGGGGAATACTGGGAGCAGCGGCGCAGGAGAAGGCAGCTGAAGGAATCCTTCTATAAGCAAAGACGAGAAGCACTGTTCAGGCAGCAGAACAGTTGTGCTATCTGTGGAGCATCGTTTCAACACGGTGATCCATTACACGACAAGCACGCTGTTTATGACGCCTTGGAAAAAGCACCAGCCGATCGTCAATTGGTACACCCTTGGTGACGAATGACACAAGGATGTGAAAGTAATTAACCGATGGTTAGTGAGAGCTGCGGAGGCTTGAGCCGTATGCGATGAAAGTCGCACGTACGGTTCTTAGGGGGCTGGGTGGCAGTAATGTCACCCGGCTACCCGGCGAGAGGTTAGCAAATTATCGGTAGTGCTGTTGCATTTCATTGATGTCGTTATATGAACAACCAAAATCCTGATTTCAAATTTGAAAAAATCAAGATCTGATACCATTGATTAATTAGTTACAGGCAAGCTTTTGTGCGACACAGATCCGTATAATCGTCTGTTCAATGCCTAAGGATACATAATGCCATATCCGATAGACCGAAAACTTGTAATTGCAGTATCTTCAAGTGCCTTTTTCGATCTCAGCGAATCACATGCTGTGTATTTGGAAAAAGGGCCAAAGGAGTATAAAAAATTTCAAGAAGAAAATATTGATAGTACACTTGGAAAAGGTGTTGCGTTCCCTTTCATAAAAAGATTCTTAAATCTAAATAAAAGGTTTGAAAGGCAGCAACCAGTAGAAGTTGTTTTGTTATCCAGAAATTCTGCAGCAACAGGAAAAAGAGTTTTTAGATCAATTAAACATTATGGGCTTAGTATAAGTAGAGCTGCTTTTATGGAAGGCAGGTCACCATAAGAATACATTCCTGCATTTAATGCTTCTCTTTTTCTCACGGCAAATAGTGAGGACGTTGCTAATGCTGTTGGGAAAGGCTATCCAGCAGGAATCGTTTTACCTGGCAAAGTAGTTAATGATGATAACGATGAAGAGTTGAGAATTGCATTCGACTTTGATGGAGTCATTGCTGACGATGAAGCTGAGGCCGTTTTTAAGGGCGATAATTTAGAGAAATTTCATGAATATGAAGACAAAAATTCAAATATCCCCCACAAACCTGGACCTTTAGCAGACCTGTTTAAAAAGTTATCATTTCTTCAAAAACTTGAGGAACGTGAAAGAGAGCGTGATACCAACTATAAACCAATAATTAGAACGGCAATAGTAACTGCCAGAAATGCTCCAGCACATGAAAGAGTTATCACAACGCTCGAAGACTGGGGAGTAAGTGCAAATGAATCATTCTTCCTGGGTGGCATGGTGAAAAATAGAATTCTTAGCCGTCTTAAGCCACATATGTTTTTCGATGATCAGATAAGTCATTTAGAGTCAGAAGCTGGGGATATTCCTATGGTACATATTCCATTTGGTATAGCTAATTCGTAGTCGGCTTTGGAGAAATGGTACCATATCTTTCATTTTTTATGTATGCAAGATTCATGATGTGACCCAGAATTTGTGACTTGACTAATTTGATTGCGACACGAATGATCATTCTCCCAAAACAAGTAGAGAATTTATACTTTAATCTACTCGATAATAAATTAGATGGGATTGGTCAAATAAATAAAAAATTAGTCGGAGAAAGTACCTAAAAAAATACAGTGGATACCTGTGTTGCTAATGAATTAGATATTATATGTTACAAATACTCAGTGGAGGAGTTTATGAATACATTTGAAGAGGTTTGTCAATTAGCAAATAAAGAGCATTGGTGCTGGAACGTAATGAGATTGTTGTTCGTGATGATGCTTTTGAGTATTATCTTAAAGCAGCAGAACTAGAGTATAATCTGCGATCGAATAATAGCTCAATGTTAACTGCTGAGCAATATAATATTGCTTGTCAGGTGGTTGCGAAAAATAGTTATCAATTTAAAGATATAAAAGAAGAAGTTGATAGGTTGAAAAAAGAGTGTTTTTGGCTCAATGAATCTTATTTGATAAAATCTAATAAAAAAACGTTAATGGATTTGAATGATGTAAAAAAACAGATAGATAATATAAAGCGTGAAGAGCTTAGCGCAAAAATTGAAAAAGAGAATAAAAGAAAAGAAGAAGAAAGATTGAAGAGGGAGTGGGGAGAGGGTTTTATTCGTATGTTGGGTTCTAACTCTAAATTTGATAAAGAAATGATGCTCCCGTATAAAGTATTTTTTGAAAAATGTGAATCAGAACCGGAAGTAATTCTTTTAGAGTCTCTAATTAAAAACCTCTATTTAAAACCAGAGAAAAATACTTGTTTGAGTAATGGCTCTTTGACTCTTTATAATCAAGAAAATATTGGATTTTACAGAATTGATTTTTTATTAAATGATTTAATAATTGAGGTTGATGGGAGAAGTTATCATGAAAATGATAATTCGTTTGAAAGAGATAGAAGACGTGATCAGTTGTTAATGGCAGATGGGTATAAAACTGTAAGATATACGGCTGCTCAAGTTTATAGGGATAGTGATGATGTTGTAGAAAGTATTTTGAATATTATCAATGTGTCGTGACCGTTCTTAAAACTAAAAAAGTAGATGTCATAAATGATCCATCTCGAATTACAAAAAAAGTTTTCCTTCATGCCCCGAAAGCAAAAACAAAACTGGGGTCAAAAACTAGTCTATCATCTTAAACTTTTTGAAAAAGCAAGGCTTGCCCCAAATCCCCTGCTCAAATGAATTCCTGCAAAGAAGTCACCTTAACCAAGATCATTGCCTTGGCACCAATGACGGTGAAAATGATGGCATACCTTGTGAAAGGCAGCTGTGTAATCGCTATAACAGCAGGTCTTTGAGCTACCGGTAACGCCTTACATCCCGCCTCAATAGGCATAAAATGGAAAAAATATTTTTAATGACCATTGTGATTTCGTCATCTATGTTAAGCTGACCGATAAAATGGTAGCAGTATAAATGAAATAAAATTTTCAACCGTTCAAATAAACTGACTCATCTACAAAATAAATCTATTTTAACGATGAGTTAGGACAGGATATTGGTGGTTTTGATACTGAATTCCTGATTAATTTCTTTGCCAAGGAAATTGGCCCGTATTTTTATAACTGGGGGCTTTCTGATGCTCATACTCTATTTACCGAAAAGACTGAAGAGATAGGGTGCCTGATGCAAGATTTAGAAAAGCCTGGCAGCTGACAGGTAGTTCAATTGCACTTTTATTTTCATTCAATAAAATAATAATCCTCTAAATGGACTCAGCTTCTTGTCCACTAAAAGCTGTAATCCATCCAAAACAGCAACCAAGGTCTATGGAATACAAACCCCTATTCGCACCGGGCATGTGCATATTCTGGAAACTCTTGAACACCCATTCCGGAAACTCTTGAACACCCATTCTGGTAACACTTGAACACCTATTCTGGTTTCTTTTGAACACTTTTTGGTGATTTCCAGAATCACTGTTCAAGCTTGCAGAAACACTGTTCAACAGACCATAAACCGGTTTTATACAGCTAACAAATATCTTCTTATGTATTGATTTTCCATAACTTTGGCCGCTCTTATCTGTAACAAGAGAGGGAACCGGCCATGATTGAAAACAGGATTACCATGCGTAAGCTTCTAGAAATACTCAGGATGCGGTTTGGCAGCCAACTCAGCTTCCGTCAAATTTCCCGTAGTGTACGAGTCAGTGTAGGGACGGTATCCAACTACGTTAAGGCCTTTCAGGAATCTGACTTAAGCTGGCCCCTGGCAGAGGATATGTCTGAGCCTGAGCTTATTCAGGCGCTGTTTCCGGATGCCGCGATAGCCAACCGCAAAGGGCTGATTGACCCTGACTGGGCCGAGGTGCATCAGGACCTCAAGCGCAAGGAAGTGACCAAGCAAAGACTCTGGGAGGAATACTGCCAGGCTCATCCCCTTAATGCCTACAGCTATGCCCAGTACTGTCACCGTTACAATCAGTGGCGTGGTTGTCAAAAGCGATCTATGCGTCAGCTGCACAATGCTGGTGAAAAGTTATTTGTTGATTATGCTGGGCCAACCATGCCAATCATCAACCCGGACACCGGCGAAATTGCCCACAATGCCCAGATCTTTGTGGCTGTGCTGGGAGCTTCCAACTATACCTATGCTGAGGCGACTTTGTCACAAAAAACAGAGGACTGGCTGGGCTCTCATGAACGGGCCTTTGAGTTCTTCGGTGGGGTGCCGGAAATTGTCGTACCGGACAACCCAAAGTGTGCCGTTATCAAAGCCTGTCGCTACGAGCCGGATCTCAACCCGTCATACCAGCACCTGGCTTGTCACTACCAGGTGGCAGTCATCCCGGCACGCCCCTATAAACCCAAAGACAAGGCTAAGGCAGAAGTCGGTGTACAGGTAGTGGAGCGGTGGATACTAGCCAGGCTTCGTCATGAAATGTTCTTTACCCTGGCAGATCTGAACCTGCGAATACGTGAACTGTTAACCGAACTGAACTTAAAGCCCTTTAAGCAGCTGCCGGGAACTCGACGAAGTGCGTTTGAACAACTGGATGAACCAGCCCTCAAGCCACTGCCGAAACAACCTTTTGTCTTCGCTGAGTTTATCAAGGCCCGTGTTAATGTGGATTACCATATTATCTGCAAGGGTCACGCCTACTCGGTTCCTCATCAACTTGCCAGGCAGGAAGTAGAAGTACAGGCGACTGAACACTGCGTCACGATCTACGCTAACGGCAAAGTGGTGGCCAGCCATGCCCGCAAGCACACACGAGGATTTACGACGTTGGCAGTTCATATGCCGGAACGACATCGTCACCATCAGGAGTGGACATCTGAGCGTTTACTTAACTGGGCAAACGACATTGGTCAGGACGTCTATTGCTTTATTCAATCACTACTGGATAGCAAGGAGCATCCTGAACAAGCCTATCGAGCTTCACTGGGGCTGCTGAACCTGCAGCGGGAATATGGAACTGAACGACTCAACAACGCCTGTGCCCATGCTAGGAACATCGGAGGTTACCGGTTAAAAAATGTTCGATCCATCCTCCAGTCAGGCAAAGACCTGTTGTCATTGGAGCCACAGTTAGAACAAACGACAGACCCATTACATGATGATCACGAAAATATTCGTGGTGCTATTTGCTATCAATAACTGGAGGCGAACATGATCAATGAAACACTGACTCGCCTTAGGTCATTGCGACTGAGCGGGATGGCAGACGCCCTCAACCAACAGCTGGACCAGCCGGGCACCTACAGTAGCCTTAGCTTTGAAGAACGACTGGCGTTGCTTACTGAACAGGAAGAAACAGAGCGAAACAATAAACGCCTGGCTCGTCTGCTTAGAAGCGCCCGGTTTAAACTGGCTGCCCGGATACACGACATTGACTATGAACACCCCAGAGGTCTCAAACAGAACCAGATGGCCAGCCTGTCTGGAGGAGACTGGCTTGACCGGCACAGGAACCTGTTGATCACCGGACCTTGCGGTTCCGGTAAGAGCTACCTGGCCTGCGCCCTTGGTCACATGGCTTGTCTGAAAGGGTACAGTGTTCGGTACTATCGGACGTCCAGGCTACTGGATGATCTGATCCTTGCCCACGGTGATGGCAGCTACAGCAAGCAGTTAAAGCAACTGGCAAAAGTAGACTTGCTGATTCTGGACGACTGGGGCCTGGAGCCACTGACACAACAACAAAGGAACGATCTGCTGGAAGTCATGGATGACAGGCACGAACAAGGTTCCACGTTGGTTACCAGTCAACTGCCCACCCGGAAGTGGCATGCCAGCATTGGTGATGAAACTCTGGCCGACGCCATACTTGACCGGCTCATGCACAATGCCCACCGGATTGAACTCAAAGGTGAATCCATGCGCAAAAAGCTTGGAAAATTGGACGCAGTTGAACACCTGGTCTAAAAATCACACTGGGCGATGCGTAAGGAGATCAGGGTGTTCAAATGAACAAGAATAGGTGTTCAAGTTAACCAGAATATGCAGCATGCACAGCATCACCCTATCGGACATGCCCGAACTATTTGTCACACCATTTAAAGACCCATCGAGAAGAGCACAGCTGCTGAGCCGGTTTAATGCATTTCTGGAAAAACTGAAAGAGTTCCCTGTTGAGATGGAGATCTGGATTGATGGCTCGTTTTCAACATACAAAGAAAGCCCAAGAGATATCGACCTGTTGGTTGTGGCGGATGTGAACGGGGTCAATGCCCTGTCTGCCAATCAGCAGCGGTTATTCGATGTTTTTGATAGCAATGAGGCGATCAGACTCCGATACGACTGCGATGTAATTTTTGTCACCGACCTTCAGGAAGATCACAACCTCTGGAAGGAGATTTATGGTTTAGACAGAAACGACAGACCCAAAGGAATCCCTAAAATTAAAATTGGGGAAGCACTATGAACATTTCCTATTTAGAAAAGCGGATCAAAAAAACCGAAGCGCTGCTGGACAGCAAGAAAAACCGGCTGGCGGAAGAAGGGGAAAACTTTGCCCTGTCCCTGAGTATCCACTCTTTAGAGCAGCATATTAATGACCTTCACTTTAAGCTGAGTTCTGAAAAAGAGAAGCGTGAAAAGGAAGTGATTGAGCTTTGCCTGATGGGGGCGGATGTAAACAACGGCTCTGTTCCCCTGGATCTGTTGGCGAATCTGGCCAAACACTTTTCCGGCCTGGTGTTTGCTGCGGCGGCAAAAATTCACCATGGACAGGATCTGGCCGGAACCATTCCGACAGAAATTACCCGGCCAATTAATCTCCGGTTTGCAGATATCGGGCATGGTTCCTCCCGCCTCTATATTACCGGAGATACTTCGCCTGATTTGTTTGGTGTAAGCCTGTTGGAAAATAGCCTGTCCGGCCTGTTTGATCTGCTCAATAAAGATATGAATCTGGGCCTGAGCGAACAGGTGGATAACCTGGGCCTGAGAAGCTCCCATGCGCTGGCGAAATTTCTGAAAGTCCTGC
Organism: Endozoicomonas sp. YOMI1; assembly: GCF_024606345.1. GTDB lineage: Bacteria > Pseudomonadota > Gammaproteobacteria > Pseudomonadales > Endozoicomonadaceae > Endozoicomonas. The sequence continues at coordinate 11,823 of NZ_JAHHPM010000187.1, read as the reverse complement.
GGCAACAGCATATCGAAATTGATATCAGCTGGACTGGCGCCAATGAACAGAAACATTTCTGGCATGGCCGACGGGATAAAATCGAGATGCTGGAAACCCTGCTGGATGGTTTCAGCAGTACCGATCCGGTAGAAGTGAAAATCGAAGGGGTTGTTGAGCTGATCAGCCGCTCTGGCAAGCTGGCCATCCGAAATGCCGAAGACCAGCTAATCAAAATCCGATACAGCAAAAAAATGTACGAAGCCGTCAGGCCATTCAGAATGGGCGACACGGTCACCATTCTTGCCAATGAAAAAACGGTCTTTAACAGTGCCACCCAGGAAGAGAAAAAGACCTACAGTCTGATCAGTATTGATGCCGAGTCAAAACCATCTGGCGCAAGCCTGTTACCGGCAGAGGATATAAATAATGAGTAATACTTTTGCTGACCGGCTGGCCAGGGCCATGAAACTGAAGGGGGTGAAAACTGCCAGTGCCCTTTCCCGGGAAACCGGCATTGAGCGGAGTTATCTCTACCGTCTGGCCAGTGGCAAAATTGATAATCCCCATAAATATGTGGAACGTCTGGCAGTGGCCACCGGAGTCTCTAGCCATTGGCTGGGCACAGGGGTGGGTGATCCTTACGACCCGGAACCAGAAAAACCGAAAGAGCCGACAGCAAATGCAACTATGCTCACCCATGTAACTGTTGTACCGCCGGAGGGGGATTGGTATGAAGTGACTGCCAGAGTGCCAGATATCTTTCTTAGCGAACAGCATAAGCCCCGGGATAAGAAACTCTATGAGTATTACTATGTGCCGGAAACCATTGACTGTTTTACCGGCTTTACCCTGTTGGTGGTGGAAAGGGAGTTGCGTCCAGGGCCGGGTATGTTCCTGGCTCAGCGTGAGGAAAACGGTAAAAAGAAGTTATGCAACTTTCTGATTACCTATAAAGGGCTGGATCAGACCAATACACGGCAGCCGGATATGCAGACCATCGGCCGGGTGCGGATTATGGATTACTGGGAACTGGATACGAAAATATAGGAGTACGGGTTTCCTCACTCAGTGAGGGAATCAGGGAAAAAACGCCCGGAATCTATAATAATATGGTCAACTATGAGTGATATCCCTTCCTGCTCAAAACGACGCCTTTTCATCATCCCCATCCCACTCCAGGATTGCCAGATCACTTTCTGATGGTTCAATATCCAGGCAATCATCATCCGTCTGTATATACTCCCAGAGTTCATTCTGATTCAGGCAGATGAAGTCAGCACTGCGGAGCAGGGCTTCCCGTTCCGCGAATGCCTCAAATGTATCCTCTCTTTTATTCCGTACTTGCTTGCTGCCATCGTTGCCGTTAATAAATGCAGGTTTCATATAGTATTGGAAAAGATCGACTGCTGTTACTACACTGAACCTGTAAGAACCCTGAAGCTTATAGTCTGTACTGATCGATAATCGTCGTTTGTCTTTGGATACCGTCAAATCATTTCACCTCCTCTGTTTCTCATTTCTAAAAAGAGACTTTTGTGTCGAGCAGCATAGTTACACCAGTTGTAGAATTTGGAGTAAACATGAACACAGCAGAAAGCCCCCTAAGTTATGAAGAATCACACGCCAAGCTCCCCTATGACGAACTTATGCAACAAGCCGTCGCCAAAGCCCAAGTCATCGACTTCACCATGTTGAAACGTAAACTCATGGAAGAGCATGGTTGGACACAAGAGTACTGCAACGAAATTGAGGATCTCTACCGTAAATTCCTGGCGCTAAACATTCGCTACCCGGATAAAAAAATCTGCCCTACTGGCCCCATTGACAACTTCTGGCATGCCCACATTGTCGATACCATTGCCTATCAAAAAGATTGCGATCAACTTTTCGGTCAATTTCTCCACCACTTCCCTTACTTTGGTATGCGCGGGGCTGAAGATAAGGCCCATCTTGAAGCCACCTTCGAAGAATCCCTTAGCTTATTCATATTACACTTTGGCATCGATCCCACCGCTGGCGACATACAGGCACGAAGCTGCGCCCCCCAAAGATGTCCATAACATGGAAAACGTTGTACGTACCCACTTTTTTGACCACAAAGAAGATCTAGAACTAGATCAACGGAACCTGTACTTTTGGCGAGCATTACAGGGGCATATACTTGCTGACAATGTGCTGCCACAGCAAGCCGTCATACTCGATATCGGGTGTCACCGTGGCGGGTTATTAGAACTGTTGATTCAAAAATTCAACGTCGTAAAAGTGATTGGCCTGGATCCCCTCTTAAGTGCACGAAAAGTTGCCGCTCAACGCCTTGCTCGCTTTTGCGTTGACGCTAAATTCTACGACATCAACGGTTGGCAACAAGTACCCAACGCAAGCGTTTCTTTAGTAGTCGCACATGAAGTATTGCAGTACATCGAACACTTACCCGTTGTGATGTCACACATTAAACGAGTACTCCAACCAGGTGCTTTTGCCTATATCGTATTGGGGTGTCACAGCGAAAACCCTTTGTGGAAGCAATGGAAAACAGAGCTGGAAGCCATTGGACATACGGTCTACAACCATGCACCGATCGATATTTTAGCAGCCGCCGTGGATGTCGGTTTGGCTCCTTCGTTACGCCCCTTACGCGATACTGGTTGGGTATATTATAAACCTAATGAGGATGAAGTCTTCACTTATCCCTCGGTCTCAGCACTACTGGAGCACCAATACAAACACAAACTTCTGTTCAGACTGGAAAAACCATTATGATATGCTCGGATATTACTTTACCTGAAGCTGTAAGTAAGAACTTCGAGGCCATTGCCCAAGGTAAAACAATAGAACAGCTCGAACAGCAAGTACTGGAAAACCATAACTGTGCCTATCAAGCGTTAGATAGTGATGAGTGGCTTAACTTTACCCTTATGCTGCAACAAGTGTGGCAGCAAAATGACCATGCCATTGTACGTGGTAAGCCTGATCAAGAAGGCAATACCGCCGTATTGCTCGGGCTCGCACTTAATTCGCGTTTTAAGCCCTACCGTGGAAATAAAGTCCTAAAGCATTTTAGAATGTCGCCGTGGACAACCGAACTTTCCCAAACTCTGAAGGAAGGTCACTTTCATACAGATCTCTGTACAGCTCAGACCCCACCCAAAGTCACCCTAATTCAATGTCGCGTGGCTGACCCCAGCCCTGGCAAGGGCATTCTAAGAGTTGCTCGATTGGAAGCAATACTCATAGAGCTAAAACGCATTGGAGCAGATGCAACTCTGGACTTTCTATTAAAAGAAGAGTGTGAATTAGTTGATGAACGTGCTCACGGCTCCTATCAAGGAGTAATGGCCAACCATGATACCATTCGCTACCATCCCGAAACTCTCAGGGCGGCCTATCGGCGTAAGGGTATGCCATTACACGAACTGGAACGCCATCTCGCCACTATCCACGAAGTGGCACTAATGACTTCCACCCCCATAGACCTGCAAAGTGGCGATGCACTATTGGTTTCGAATACGCGAGCGCTACATTACCGGAGTGCATGCAGCGTACGTTACTTAGAATTTCCCCGAAAGTTTGAAGCACGCGAAATTTACGTTTTACACCTGCTGGATTCCCCTGCATGGCCGATCTGAAAAATCACGCTATTAAGGTCGTCGGCGCTGAAGCTAACAACTTACGCCATCTTGATGTGATGTTCCCCATCGGGGCAATTTCTATGGTGGTAGGTGTGTCTGGTTCGGGAAAAAGCTCGCTGCTAAGCGAAACGCTCGCCCGTGAAGGTAACGACCGGCTTAATCATTTTCTAGGAGTTAAGCAAGACCACTTGCCCCCGTCCACCCATCAGGCGTTTATTGGGCCAATGCCTGCCAGTCTGCACCTCGGGCAAAAAGCCTTTCGGGCTTCATCCCGAACCACTGTTGGCACGGCAAGCAATATACTGACATTACTTCGTCGAATGTTTGTTCGATGGTCGCAACCTATAGCCCAGCAAACCGGTGAACCTGTTAACGTACCCACTGCTGAAATTTATCAACAATGGATCGACCAGCATCACCAGGGTAGTGTGGTGATTTGGGCTATTCCACTTTCTTATGTGGAAAGCGATGGTGTCGACATGGCCAAAAGGATGCTGACACTAGGCATAGATGAACTGATTGTACGCAGTGAAACCGATTCCCCCAAACGCTGGGAAAGCGGTCGAAAAGTTTCCGCTAAAGCATTTAAACCACTGGCCAAACAAACACGCCATCTTGTGGAAGCGTACATTGGTCGTATAAACCTTACTCAAGCGAAACAGCAGCACACGTTAAAATCCCTATTAGAGCTGGCTTTTGAAGCCGGACAAGGCAAAGTTTTTGTGGAGCTTCCTGGTGGTGAGGTTGACGCACTCGACTCCCGGCAACACTGGGTGACCCCAGGTGATCCCAGCTTATACAGTCCCCCGAACGATCACTTACTATCTTTTAACGCGCCAGAACATTTACAAAGTGGTGCCTGTGAACAATGTAAAGGAATAGGGCGCTGCATTACATTGGATATTGAGGCTCTTATCCCCCACCCCGAGCGCTCAATGCATCAGGGGGCGTTTTCGCTATGGACAGAAAAAAATTATAAATACATTAATATTCAACACGAGACTATCGAAGGCTTACGTGGTATTCGAGGGTTCGACCCGGATACTCCCTGGAGTAAACTCAAAAAAGAGGCTCGACGAGTGGTTCTGGAGGGGCTGGGAGATGAGTTGGTCACAGATCTAGAGCTTGGTAGTCGGAGAAAAGTTAGTAAACCTCGCCGCTTTTTAGGATTTCAGTCAGCCATTCTAGAACGCATTGCCAAACGTGGTAAAACCGGAGAACACCTGGGCTATTTGGTTGGTGAAGGGCCATGCCCAGGCTGCCAGGGAACACGCTGGTCCAATGCGGCCCGCGCACTAAAGATTAACCAGTATTCCATTGATGAGCTTCTAACCCTGAGCTTTACGACACTGGCCGAGTTGTGTAAGCCTGCATCCGCTCTCGCTAAAGGGCTGCCTAAAGAGGCTCAAGCTTATTTGCATCAAATTCACCATTTAGCACTGAGCTTTGTTGGTGTGGGCTTAGGGCACCTGAATGCAGCCCGGGGCATGACACATATTAGCGAAGGCGAATCCCGTCGTCTAAGGCTAGCGGCTTCGTTGGATGGGCGTCATCGGGGCTTATGCTTGTTGCTGGATGAGCCTGCACGAGGTCTGCACGATGAAGATGTGGATCGCTTGGTGACAACCCTGCTTAAACACCGGCATGCCCACACTTTAATCCTTAACGAACACCGACATCGGCTCGCTGCAGCCGCCGACTTTTTTGTAGAAATTGGTCCAGGGGCTGGCCCTGAAGGCGGTACCATTGTGCATGCGGGTAAAGTGCCACAACGCTGGTGGCAAGCAGAAGTCCCGTTCGTACGCCAGCCGATACCGGTAAAGCCCAGAGGCCCCAAACTTGTCCTTAAGGGAGCCTGCATTCATAACCTGAATCAAATTGATGTATCCATTCCCTTGGGGCATTTTGTGTGTTTGATAGGGGTCTCTGGATCGGGAAAATCCAGCTTTGTTCGCGGTGTGCTGGTACCCGCACTTTCCGCGCATTTGAATTTCACCCCGGATGAATTCGACCTTCGCAGAGGCCGGTGGAGCACTCTTAAGGGCGCTGATAAAATCAGTGGATTAGTGGCACTGGATCAACGAACCCCTACAGTTAATCGCCGCAGTACCGTTGCCACCTTTACGGGGCTTGCAGAACCACTTCGTCAACATTACTCCAAACAGCCGTTAGCCAAATCGATGGGGCTGCAAGCTAAAGACTTTGGCCTTAATGCAGGTAACGGACGTTGCCAGCAATGTTTGGGGATTGGCGAACTCGAAGAGAAAGGCCATTGGATAACTTGTCCGGGATGTGGCGGGTCATGCTTTGGCCAAGAGGTGTTGGCTGTAAGGGAAAATGAACTTGATATCGCTCAATTGCTGGGGCTCACCATTTCCACTCTGGCTGCCACACTGCCAAGAGCCCTCACATTTGCAAGCACATTATTGCAGGCTATTGATGAACTGGGCATTGGCCATTTATCCTTGGGGCGCCGTCTGGATACTATTAGTGGAGGTGAGCTTCAGCGTCTAAGAATCGCTAAGGAGCTTATCAAGGATAACCCCCAAGCCTTGATGTTTGTGTTGGATGAACCTGCCGCTGGATTACATCGTACAGACGTGTCGCGTTTACTGCATGCCCTTGAGCGTATTGTCGAGAAAGGTCATACAGTAATAGTAGTGGAACATAACCTGGAGCTTGCTGCAGCGGCAGATTGGTTAATTGAATTTGGCCCGGGCAGTGGTGCAGAAGGAGGCCAGGTTATTGCCAATGGAACACCTCAACAAGTTCGTCAACTGGATACTCCCAGTGGTCGGATGTTATCCGCACATGGAAAGCCCGTCAAACCCAAAAGTACTGGTAGAACAAGCCATGAAAAGAACACTAGTCCCCCTGCGCTAAATGAAGCGCAAAATAGTCACCGATGGCTAAGAAGACTACTGGGGGACGATATTGCACCACAAGAACAAGACCTCTACTGCGAAGACAGTCATTTAGCTGTGTGTGTCGATAAGCCGCCCACAGGCAGATTACTGGAATACGGTGCCCTTGAGTGCGAGCTTGCTGCTCTTATGATTGAATGTGAATCCACTACTGGTAGTAAGCGTTTCGATGCCGAGCACATGGTGGAAATATGGAGCGATCATAATGAGGCTGAGCTGCGTATACATCCGTTGATTCGGGAAATATATACTTGGGGTACCCTCATTCCCAAGAGCGTTCAACAATCCCGATACAATAAATTGACCCAGGAAGGGTTTACAATGAGCCAGCATCAGGCGCTATGTGAACTGCGTGTTACGGGAGCACCATTTTCAATTCCTCATGATGCAAGCAATGAGCAGCGTCGCCACTGTATCGATTTTGCACTGCTCATCGGTGGAGGATACGTAGAGCTGTATGATGGGAATGAACAACTGGCTATTTATGCGACACGGGGTATCGACCTTGAACGTGGCATCGTCGGTCCATTAGGGGGGTCTGCATTGGATTTCCAACGCTGTAGCCAACGTAGCCGCTGCCCGGCATGTCAAGGGACGGGAAATGTGCGCAGTTATGATGAAGCACTGATTCTTGGCAACGCAAAACATCCCGTGGAAAAAAACGACTTTCTTCATCCAAAGGCACTTAGTATTCTCAAAGGAGTACATAGGAATGTGCTCCTGCCTCTATTTCGTCGTCTGGATAAAGAAGGCCTTTGGCCTAAAAATACCCCGATTGGCAAGCTCTCCCAAGCACAACGGGATATATTACTTTTCGGATATTGGTCACGCCCCGGTCATGGCAGTTTTCTTAAAAATGCTAGTGACGACCCTAAAGAAGTTGCAAGCTGGTTACGTTGGGATGGTTTATTTGCACATGTTCATGACAATCTCGCGCGTGCGGATAATGCCTGGCGTAAAAGTATCGAAAGCTCACAGCAGCAGATTCCCTGCACCTTGTGTTCAGGCTCGGGCTTGCGAGCGCATACCCACCTTTATCACTTGGCTGGTAAAAGTTATTTTGAATGGCTTTCCACCGGTACAGTTAAAACGCTTTACCATGCCTTGATGAAACTCTCTCCACCCAATGCCCGGGCAGAGTGCAGGCGAAATCGCTTGGTTGACATTCTTGCCCCCGTTGTACGTAGTAGACTGAGTGGAACGAAGCTGAACCAGGCTCTTAACGAATTCCCATGGCAAACCTGGTTACCTGAAGTCGTGTCTGCTTATACCAATATGCCGACGATTATTGATGAGACGCTTAAATGAGCGAAGAGGTAAATTATAAGCTTTATGGGGAATTTGGGGATCGTTATGACCAACACACCCCCGCGCACCATTACCAGCATGACCACGAGTTTGTACTATCGCGAGCACGTGCCCATGGCAAGCACTGCCGGTTACTCGATTTGGGCTGTGGTACCGGGATTTTTCTGGAAAAAGCATTGGCTGAAGGCTTTAATCCTTTTGGATTGGATTGTGCGCCTCAAATGATTGGGCTGGCACAGCAGCGAGTGGGGGAGTGTCGGGCTTTGCTTGGTGAGATGCAGGCGTTTGACTTTAAGGAACCTTTTGACTGCATTGTCTCGTTATCGTGGTCCATTAATTATTGTGAAGATCGTGAACAGCTACAAGATCTATTGCAGCGTTGTTATCGTGCATTATCCCCTGGTGGGGAGTTGATTCTTCAGGTTGCCCATGCGCCTAATGCTGAAACTACAGAGCCGGACTTTTTTGTTGACAAAGAATTTGGCCCAGCAGGTGCACAGGACATAGTATTAAGTTATCGTTTTTGGGCTGAAGATCAGGTGACGATGATGGCGGAGTATCATTTTGAATGTGTGTCAACCAATGAGAGTTTTCGTGAAACTCATCGCCTTCAGAGTGCTAACGCGTTATCGATTGCAACACTATTGGTGGCTGCGGGATTTGAAAGAGTCGAGTTATTAGATGATTGCCGAGGTTGGGAGCTTAACTCTTCTATCAGCCCGTTTATTTTGGCTCGAAAGCCGATGGAGTGATAGCTTTAAACACCATACAGCTGCCAGGGAGTGCAAAAGCAAATAGTCGGAAAAGAGAAGGCATGGAAACAGGCGAGTGGAGTTCGGACGATCTCGGCGTAAATACACAAAGGTACGCTGACCTGTTTTTGATGAGTTAATGAACGGTCTGGACTATGAGCAGAAAGCGGGGCTGATCACTCACATGATTCATTGAACCATTGGTTCATGAAAACGTGACAAGTTACTGTAAGTCGTTATAGCTGCATGGGTTGCTGTCAATGACATCCACCTACACCTAAAAGCATCAGAAGCCTTTTTTAGCTTTAAAAAAGAGTGCTGAATCGGTCTTCTATCTGTTTTGTTCCTCCCCCTTTAATTACGGTGTTTCGTAGACGTATCTGTGGTAAATTCTGCATGTTTCAAAATCTACTACCCTGTCTGGTTACTTTTCATACTCATGACTTCCCAAAAGAAAAAAGCTCCTTCGCCAGGGCGAGAATCCACACTTTTCGTTTCGGCCTTGAATTTGAGGGTTCACCCACATAAGACCCCGCTTGTATATGTGGATCTTTTTGAAGAAGCGTATAAAAAGAAACGCTCAGTCAGTGTGCTGGGGGATATGCATCTGCAATTAAGCGGTGGGGTGCATGAAATTACAAAAGGGAAGCCTCTGGAGGGTATCCGTGGTGAAATTGCAAAATTCACGAATATTGATCCGAGTAAACCGTTTTATGACATAGAAACTGAAAGAGAAGCTGAATACTCTGAGTTGAAAGGAGTAGAGCAGTTTGATCGAGTTAAGCCAAACTATACTTCTTTTCAGTACATTTTTTATCCAGAAACACACCTGTTTTTCTTTGAAACCAAATGCGGAAAAAGAACGCTATCCCCAGCTTTGGTTGAAAAGTTTTTTGTACGATTATTCTCTTTACCAGCCTTGGTTAAAAAGTTTGGTCGTGTGGATATCACAGTGATCCCCAAAACGGAAAAGCTTGATGAAATTAAGGCTCTCCATCTGAAGAAGCTGGAAATCACAATTATGCGCCCTAATTCTGATACTTTGCACGAATTTGAAGCGGAAGTATTGGAACGAATGAATGTGGAAAATGTCTCAAAGCTGTACGAGTCACGCACTGCTCAGAAGAACATGAGTATTCAGCCCACTTCAGAGACATGGAATTTAGCGGCTGTTGCGGTTAATAATGGTGAGGTTAAGGCCGAAGGTAAAGATGATCAGGGGCAAGTTAAAAAGGAGTCAACAAAGCAACACCCCATGACAGAGAGTCAAAAGTATTACCCAAAGAATACCTTGCCTTTTATAGTGCTTGAAAATCTGGCTGGAAGAATGACTCAGAAGGTTATGGAGTTCAGAAGCCGAATAAAGCAAGCGGCATCTAAAGATGACTAAAAGAGAAATAGGATGAAACAGCTCTTGGCTGGATATAAAGACTTGTTCACCTTGCTGAGTAGTTATTGGGGTATCTACGGCGGCTTTAGGGCGGTATTGTTGTCGCCATTTTTTCACCTGTCGCTCCTTATTACTTGCTTTATGGGGCCATTATGGCTGAAAGCACGTTGGATCGATTTGGCTACAGATGTCATTCCTAATATGCTTGGTTTTGCTCTTGGTGGCTATGCGATCCTGGTTGTTTTTGGAGATGAACGCTTTATTCAGATTATAAGCGGTTCACCATCCTCCAAAAAAGCATCTCCATTTATGGGGATTAATGCCGCATTCTTGCACTTCATTCTTATTCAGTTGCTGGCATTGATGGCTGCTCTTGTGATCAGTAATAACCCTGTCAGTCTCATTCCTGTTGAGTGGAAGATTTGTGTCTACAAGCAGTTACCTGAGCTGAAATCAGCTTTGCCGTATATTAAAAATAGTGTCCATTTCATTGGAAGTTTATTGTATGTTTATGCGATAACTTTAGGGCTTGCTGCCGCCTTGGCTATATTTCGTGTTTCACGCTGGTTTGATACTTATCAGCAAAAAAAGAAGCAGGCATCATCCTCACAAAATCAATAAAATCCTTTATAACCCATCCATGGCCTTTAACCTCAAAGGCTATGAAGATTCTTGCCTTGACCTCAACTTTTCTCTGACGGGCGACGATATGCGGTCGGATCGACTTGGACTGATTCCTGCCCTGTCGTTGCGTTCAGTTGGCAGGCGATGAATTTCTGCTACACCACACCCGCTGGCAGGAAATTATCCATCTCCGGGTTAGAAAGTGATCTGTCAGATCTGAGTAATCACCCCATCCCGCAGATGTCCCTCTGCTAGCCAGGCAATACGGGCAAGTTGATAGGCCTGTAGCTCTTTATAAAAAGGGTGCTTCGGGTCTAATTCAGGTGGGTAATGGAGTTGACCATAATATTCTGGTTTACTTGCGCGGGTGGCTTACAGGCAAGTGTCAGGGTGCCTTCAACACCCAGGTAATGGGCATCGACCATCTTCAGACTGGTGTCCTTTTTGAGCTTAACACTCGTCTTGTCCGCACGCAAAGTAGCAAGCAGTGCTTTACCGGGAGTCACCGTCATGGGTAGATAGTTCCCGTCCAAAAACGCATCAGACAACTCTAATTGGGTTGTACGTACGTTATAATTAACCGCAAAAAAGCCCTGCTTTTAATATAAGGACAGTATTTCTCTTCTTAAAATGGAATGGACGTAACAATAATGTCAAATAGCACGCAGCAGCCATCATCCCAATGGGCCGGAAAGGCTGATTTTTTTAGTCATCGAGGTTTGTCAGGAGGGCGCAGGATGTCTGGCCAGAATCACCAAGTTGTAACAGACAACCGATAACCAGCAATGCGCATCAAAACGTTCGGAACCTTTGCATTGGCATCGGGATAACCCAAAGCATCTTTTTAACCATGAGATTCCTGCCTCAATACCTGCCCGGAAACGAAAAAGCGTTTTATACACATACTGACTTTTAGTCATCTCTTCGACTTTAAGCCCGCGCTTTTTATGAAAGGCAACATCGCTGATTCCCATTGCCTTGGCTTTTTCCAGATTAGAACAACTTGCGTATCCCCCATCACTACTTGCTTGCCGGGGTACACGACCATAAATGGCTTTTTGTCTTTCCATCATTGGGATGAATCGTTCGGTATCCGCAGGATTACCTTCCTCAATAACCAGATCCAGAATCAGCCTGCTTTTTCCCTGAACCAGGTTCAGTTTATGGCCGTACTGCACTTGCCGCCTGTCTTTTACAATGATATCTGTATGGGG
>NZ_JAHHPM010000186.1 GCF_024606345.1 Endozoicomonas sp. YOMI1 | reverse complement strand
CCTGTTACCGCCGTGAAAGGGCGGTGTCCTAGGCCACTAGACGAAGGGGACGCAAACATCAAACGATGTTTGGTGGAGCTAAGCGGGATCGAACCGCTGACCTCAACACTGCCAGTGTTGCGCTCTCCCAGCTGAGCTATAGCCCCAAAACCTTCGCAGCAACAATACTTAACGTATTCACCAACTGCTTTTGCTTTAGCACCCTCCGAAGAACGCTTTGTTTGCCCCCCGAAACGCAAGGCGAATGATATGGATACCCCCTTATCCTGTCAAGCGTCGCTTATAAAAATTATGCTCAAATAATAGTGCAGTTATATATACATCGATAGAAAAGGCCGGTATGCAACCGGCCCAAGCCCAAAGAAGCCGGGTTAAAGCGCTGCAAACTCTTTTTCCAGACGCTTCGCTTCTTTTTTGGAAACGCCACCCAATACCTCAACAGCATGACGAAGGCGTGCACGAGTCATATCCGGGCCCAGGATTTCCATAGACTCCATGACAGACCAGGAGTTTGGCGTACCAGCGATAGCAACAAAAATGGGATGATTAAAATCACCCAGCTTAATGTCCATAGCTTTGGAGAGCCCTTTAATTTCCGAGAAAATCTGATCACACTGCCACTGGCGCAGCTGTTCAAGCTTCCAGAGCGTGAACTGCAGCATCTTCTTAACATCACCCGCTTCCAGCTTTTTATGGGCAAAATCTTCAGGCGACAGATTCAGCATACCGGAGAACATAAAAGCAGCAATGGGGGCAAAATCGCTGAGACGCTCAACACGCTCTTTCGCCATTGGCAGAAACTTCATCAGGTAGTCTCGGTTCAGTAACCAGTGATGCAGGCGATCAGCAAATTGCTCTGTGGTCAGGTTTTCGCGGATCCAGCTGGCATTCAACCAGGACAGCTTTTGCTGATCAAAAATCGGGCCTCCCAGAGAAACCCTTTTGATATCAAAATCCGCCAGCATTTCTTCCAGACTGAACTTCTCACGCTCGTCTGGCATGGACCAGCCCATACGACCAAGGTAGTTCAACAGAGCTTCTGGCAGATACCCCATATCACGATAGTAGGTAATACAGGTTGGGTTCTTGCGCTTGGACAGCTTGCTCTTATCAGGATTTCTCAACAACGGCATATGACAGAGGACAGGCATCTGCCAACCAAAGTATTCATACAACAACTGATGCTTTGGCGCAGAGTTGATCCACTCCTCACCACGAATAACATGAGTGATTGCCATCAGGTGGTCATCAACAACATTGGCCAGGTGATAGGTTGGCATGCCATCGGCTTTCACCAGAACCTGCATATCCACCTGGGACCAGTCAACCTCAATGGTGCCACGGAGCATATCATCCACTGTGCAGACGCCACTCGCAGGCACTTTCATCCGAACAACAAGAGGCTCACCCGCATTCAGCCTGGCCTGAACTTCGTCTTCAGAAAGATGCAAGCAGTGACCATCGTACCCGGGTGTCTGCTTGTTAGCCATTTGCTCTGCACGCAAAGCGTCAAGACGCTCTGATGAGCAGAAGCATCGGAAAGCATGTCCTTTGTTCAGCAGCTCATTAGCATGCTCGGCGTAAATTTCCCGACGCTCACTCTGCCGATAAGGGCCGTGCGGACCACCAATATCAGGACCTTCATCCCAATTCAACCCAAGCCAGCGCAGAGAGTCGAGAATCTGCTGCTCAGATTCAGGCGTGCTTCTGGTTTGGTCAGTATCTTCTATACGAAGCAGGAACTGGCCGCCCTGACTCTTGGCAAACGCCAGATTAAACAGAGCAATATAAGCAGTACCGACATGGGGATCGCCGGTAGGGGAAGGTGCAACACGGGTGCGTACGGTCATGGAATTGCTTTCTCAATAAAGCCCGACCCTCAATGGGAGCAGGCTGACAGAATGCCAAAACAGGTATTATAAGGCTGAGATCCAAAGCACCCAAATATTGATTGAATTCAGTGGCATCAGGCTTCCCTTTTTATCCCCAGACGAGACATCAACCAGCCAATCGTAGTGCCCTGAATCAGCAGTGAGAAAAGAATAACGGCAAGCGTCATTTCTATGATCATTCGCTTTTCAGGCATAGAGTCCGGGATCGATAGCATCAGGGCAACTGGCACCACCCCTCTCAACCCGCCCCAAAACATCACCTTCATTGAATAGCTGTCCACTTTACCACCCAATGGAATCAAATTACTGATGGGCAGCAACAGATATACCACCAGGAAGCGCGCCAGAAGAACAGCCGCAATGGCAAGGATTAAAGTGGGATAGAACATAATGAGGCGCTCTATATTCCGCAACAGGAAGTCCTCACTTAACCCTAACAGCAGGAAAATAAAGCTATTGGCTACAAATGCCATAAACTCCCAGTAAGGATCAAGGTGACGCAATGTCATAAAGTCTGCCATGGCCCGACGACCATAGCTGCGAGTGAAAATTCCGGCAGCGATAACTGACATGACACCAGACGTTTCAAATACATGATCAGCAATAATAAAGCTGGCAAACGCAAGGATAGTTGTCAGTGCAATATGCACATAAGGCATACCCCGGGATAACCTGAGTAATACCAGCGTTCCTCCCCCCATGGCCGCACCAATAAAAATCCCGCCAAAGAACACCCTGAAGAACTCGATAAAGGCAGCAAAAGCAGTGCTACCAGACAGTCCCGTTCCCGATTGGATAATCGAGAGCACGATGCCAAACACAACAATAGCGGTTGCATCATTTAACAAACTCTCTGCATCCATCAGCAGAGACATCCGTTCAGGCGCTTTAACCTCTTTAAATAGCGCAATAACGGCAACTGGATCCGTTGCTGAAATCAGCGCCCCGAACAGTAGCGCACCCGCCAGCGTCAGAGGCGTCAACTCACCCAGAATCACACCCACAACCAGTGTAGACAGAATCACTCCCGGAATGGCCAGCATCAACACAGGCACCAGCTCTTTCATAAGGGCTGAAAGCTTGATATTGATAGCCGCCTCAAAAATCAGCACAGGGAGCAAAACATACATGATCAGGTCATGAGTCAGGGAAAGATGGAGAATGGGAGCCAGTATTTCACAATATTCAGCCGCCATCCCCAGGGCCATACCGATCACAACCAGACCTATGGTATAGGGAAAACGCAGCTTTTTAAGAAAGATTGCCGAAATAGCCGCCAATAAAAAAAGGCCGCAGAAGACCAGCATAGGGATGGCGAGACCAGCGCCAGAATGTGTTACCGACATTTCCTGTTCCGTTTATCAATAAATGCCGAAATGAATGGGGAATCATAAGTTCGGCATTTCAGGCCATGAGTTCAATTTACCCATGGTTATATTGACCGGTCAGTCCATGTCCCGACATACATCAGGGATGGCGAGGTGAGAAGTAATACCAGAGATAGCGGAGGGCAACATAAAGTACCATCACCGTCACCACCAAAAGTTCAAAACCGGCCAGATTGTTAATAACATCACAAACTTTTTGATAGCCCTGTTGATGAAGTTTATCTGCCAGCTTGAACAACGCTGTAGCCCCAATCACCATTGGAAATGTGAAAGCGGCATATCCCGATGAAAACGGCAGGCGTAGTAAACGGACAAACGCAACATAGACCAGACTCGTCATAAAAATAGCCAATGACAGCAAGACCGCAACCAGTAAGTAATTTGGCTGGTTAGTTATGGACAGGTAGCCCGCCAGAGAAAGGCTCGCCGGTGCCGCCATAATGGCAAATGTGGGCAGTGCGGCATCAGGAATTTTCTCTGTGAAAATAAAGCGATACAACAGGCAAAAGCAGGCTTACCGGGGAGTTTTACCCTGCAGTCTCCAATCCGGGGGATTACAAAATCATTTACCGAAAATCCCTGACATATCCGACACCATGAGAGAAGCCTGACTATAGAGGTACTATAGGCCCGCCGTATTCAATATTGAGTTTAAACTCAGTGCGCAACCTCTCCGGAACATTACTCTGAAGGAAGAGTTCCACGTCGGTGAGCAACTGCTGCCTTTCTTCCTGGCTGCAATCGTAATCAGCCGTTACTATCAACTGAAGTTGGCCCCTGGTGTTGCCAGACGTTGCCAAACCGCACACGCGTGCATTCGAAGAAAGCAGATCTCGAACAGATTTTATTAATTCATTCTTCATGGCCCTTATAAAGGTCCTTTCTGGATTTACGGATGAAGTGCCCGCGGCATCAGTGTTACCAAAGTCTCGAAAAGCTCCGTTGATTTCATCACGGAGAGGGCACTGTACTAATTCCACATTTCTGTCTGTTATCGATTCAATGCCATTTGTAGAAATCGCTTGTTCTGGCGGACATAGTCGTGAATTCAGGCCAGGCGTCGGAAGCACATCGCCAAGTGCAGCAACGGCGGGAGATAACGAATGATCACCCGCACCCGATGGGTTAACATAACCTGTGGATTGTGTTGGAGTTACTCCAGAATTGACATTTTGCATAATCATTTTATTAACGTGAACTTGATGTTAGAGATCGAGGAAGTTCGATATCGGAACACAAACCCTCCAAATTCCGAGAATCAAACATTAGCTGATTAACGCTTGATGGCCAATTGTAAAACTGAATAAATGATGGTGGCCCCATCATAGTGTAATCAGTTAATTGAACCTCAAAGAACTCAGTTTGTTCAACAGGTAAAAATCGAGTTAATGGTTCACGGTCATAGCATTTCACATTAACTCCTCCCATCAAACCAAAACATTTTTCAAGAAATGCTTGCCCCGAACCAATACTGGTAACTGTTTTTGGAAAGGAATGCAAATCTAACATTTTAGCCGCAACATCATGAGCCTCTGAATTACCAAGGCAATACGCTATGTTTGTACTGTTTGCAATAAAAGTGCAGCCGCTGATTTTAACGCTTTTCTGGAGGAAGGCTCGTGGGCTGAGATATCAGTGGATGGCCTATTCAGGGATTTGAGTATATTTCCACTATTGATTGAAACAGCACTCGCTTTGTGCGTGATAACATTTGTATTTGCCTTTTGGGAGGTCCCCGGCAAAATCGGAACTGTTGTTTGAAATTTTAAATTTACCGTTGCATCAGCAGAAGCAGATTGAATCTCGTGATTCCCTAATACAGCCTTTATTACCAAAAAATTGCCTAAACTGTCAGCCAAAGATTGAAATATCCAAAACCTGTTCTACTTTTACAACTCCAATTCAACAAAAATCAGCCTGCACGACAAAAACATGGAACTCTCTAATGCCAAAAAAGCATTGATCCTCAACATCCTTGTATTTGTTTTGACCGGCTGCACTCACGGCGAGAGGTTTAAAAAAGTGGCATTCCCCCTTCAGGCCAGTCTGCAATCCAGCATAAGCAGACAACTTGACGCTTATCAACCAGGCTCCAGTTCAGCTGATAAAAACCAAAATATCAAGCAGGAGATATCAGGCTGTTTTGAAAAGTTTTCGACTGTTAAAACCTTTGAACTGTCCGGTGGTGACACAAAACTACGCCCCATTGGCGTCGGTATGCAAACCATTGTCGAGCTTTCACTAAATGAATTAATAGGTAATAGAACCATCTCAAATGCAGTGGCGGTAATCCATACGAAAACCCCTGCAACCCCACTGGTTACTCCCGAGAAAACAGCGCCCCCTGAAGCCATGTCCAAGCAAATGCAAGGTGACAGTGCACGGGAGAAAACCATTAGTGACAGAACTGTCACCGTCAGGAACCTGGCCAAATCAGATCCTGAAAGAATGACCTTATACATTGCCTATCCAGAGGGCGGTCTGAAGGCCAGAACCCCCGAACAGCAGAAAACTTATCAAGAAGAGCTGGATAAGCCAGAGAATAAATGCCTGAAAGATCTTCCATTGTCCCATAATGAAATGTCCGACCATTTAGTGGGTGCTTCTTACATCATGACCGGCGCAGATGCAAATAAGGATAGCCAGCCGCTCTATTTTGGTCTCAGAGCAGTTCAGGCTAGGGATGCTGGCGAAACAAAAACCTGGACATTCTGGCTGGGGGAAATCAACAATTCAGAGATTCAGCCTCATTATCAAGAGGTGAAATCCTATTTGGAAAATGGTGTAGCAACCGTTCTGGATTTACCTTAACCCAAAAGTACATAAAAAAGACCCCGGCGATACAATACGAACGTATTGATGCCAGGGTCTACTTTGTTGTCGGTTTACCCAACTTATGGGTAAAACAACATTTTTGTCGGACATAACACGACTTATGTTGTGTGCGACATTTGTTAATGTCGGTACGTCAATATTCATACCAACATAGATTTGCGAGAAAGTCAGAAAAAAGTATCTGGAGCTGGAAAAAAAAGGGCTGGCAAAAGGACTGATTGAGAAGAAGATCGACCGGGAATTCAAACTCAACTTTCACAACACCAGCAAATTCACGTTCAACAACCTGCTGGATGATCCTAACGGCCTGGCCAGAAACCTGAGTAACTACATTACCGGTTTTTCCAGCAAAGCTCGTAATATTCTACAAAAGATGAAGTGACCAACGAACACAATGAGTTTGGCTTAAGTGGTCGTTTTGGAGCTGGTCTTCCGCGTATAAACGACGGAGCACTACTTTTCCTGCTGCATATGATGTCCAAGATGCAGACAACCCCGGAACAGGGTGGCACCGGTTCACGCATTGCTATTGTCTTTAATGGTTCTCCTCTGTTTACAGGGGTTGGAAGAAAGCATTGTAAGGATGCTGGCGGAGGTGGTGTGATGCGCTATCCGAAGTATCCAGAATAACGGGATTCCGGGGTTGATTGGTTGGGAGAAGTTCCCAACCATTGGGATGTTCGTCGAATGCGTTTTGCAGCGAAGACAAACCCTGTTAAGTCAGAATTGACTGATTGGGAAGAGGAGGGTCTTGTATCCTTAGTTCCTATGGAGGCAGTTAATGAATATGGAGGGATGAGCCTCGGAAAGGCCAAAGCAATCAGCTCTGTTTACGATGGCTACACCTACTTTGCTGATGATGACGTCTAGGAGGCTGTCCGAGAATAGACTGCCCTGCCCTACTGCGGTTGCGATAAATTGGTCTAAAAATTCCTGCTTCTTCGTCAAA
>NZ_JAHHPM010000185.1 GCF_024606345.1 Endozoicomonas sp. YOMI1 | reverse complement strand
TCGTGCCAGGCACCCTTCGACTCCGCTCAGGGTGAACGGAGAGTGAGTTCTAAATTTCGGAATTATTTAAGGACAATTACTAAGTCCCTTCTCAACTACTTCATTCACAACCCCTGTCTATCACCTTTCCTATAACGCAGCGGTCGGCTCTTCTGCTGACTGCAGATTTGCCGACTTGCGCGACTGAATTGCCTTGTCGATCAAGGCTACAGTTCCCCTATCACCGCGTTGGCGCGCTACCTGGCGGGGGGAGTTTGACCTTCGGCACCTTCCCGGGACGCAGCGAGTCTTTGCCAGTTCCGGGTCAGCACCATGCTTCAGCAGCGTCGACACAATAGGATAAGTTGAACATTTGCTCGAGGCTGCTGCGTAGAGTGGGGTTGCCCCGTCTTTGTTGGCGGTATTCACCAGCGCATTGCCAACCTCGGCTCTTTCTGACTCCGGCACTTCACTGATGATCGCTAGTATTTGCTGGACAATCCTGGCAAACCCACCTTGTACCGCAATGAATAGCGGCGTAGCACCATAGGCGTCAGTAGCATTCACTACCTGTCTGACTACCTTGCTACGGTCTGGTGCCGGTATCTCTGAAACAGCATCCAGTATTAACTTTACGATCAAACTATTGCGCATGCCGGCAGCCAAATGGAGTGGCAGCCTGTTGCCCTTGCCCTTGCCCTGCTTTTCAGGGGCCAGCACCTGAATCATGGTGTCGGCTCTTTTGGCCTCCGGTGACAATTTCAGGGCATCCATGAAGCAGTGTACTATCAGGTCATCGCCTCTTTTGATAGCTTCACACAGCGGGGTTTGGCCTTCTTTGAGGGCAGCATTCATGACCGCCACCAGTGCCCGGGGGATATCTGCCTCAGGCAATGCCAGCAGGTATTTCAGGAAAGTTGCCACGACATACCCATTGGCATTCTTGGCGGCAAGATAGAACGGGGTCGCGGCATCCTTTTTGAGATTGTGACGAATTGTCATGAGCTTGATGGTGACATCGGCCTTTTCTGCCTCCGGTACACCCTGCAAGGCCGTATCAAGCAGGCATTTTGTGGCATCAACATACCCTCCCTGGGCAGTGATATGCAGTGGAGAAACCGGGTGTTTACTCATGCCGGACGGGGCTGTCCCCTGCGCCAGGCCCGGGTCTTCGGTCAGTAACTCCCGCAGCCATATCAGGTTATTATTGCGGCAGGCGGCCAGTATTGGTGCCTCGTTCAACGAATTTGAGCGGTCATCATCATCGCTGATGCCGGTAACTGGTGCTGCCCGTTCCCGCAAAGGGACGTCTTCGGTAGCCTCAGCAGGCTGTTGATGGGAACTGGAAGGGACACTCTGGATCGTATTCATAAATAGGAACCTGTTTACATTATTGAAATGGATGAAGAACGTTTGAAGCTCATAGTATGGTCAGCAGCTGTTTCTGCTGCAGTAGCAGGTTTATAAGACTGCCGATGACTTAATGACTTGAATTATTTTAACATTATGCCTTTTGCATCCCCACCCTCATTACGTGCCAAAAGGAGTCAGGCTTGAGCCCTGTTATAACCCCGGAAGAGCTGATTTTTGATGCCGAACATATCTGGCACCCATACAGTACGACCATTAATCGGGTGGGTATGTTCCCGGTGGTTGGGGCAGAAGGTGTCTATCTGCATTTGAACGATGGCCGCCGGATTATTGATGGCATGTCTTCCTGGTGGTGTATGGTGCATGGCTATAACCATCCTGAAATGAATGCGGCACTGAAGCGTCAGATTGATGATTTCTCCCATGTTATGTTTGGTGGCCTGACCCATAAACCGGCGATTGATCTGGCTAAAAAACTGGTGGCCATGACACCGGAACCGATGCAAACGGTGTTTTTTGCCGACTCCGGCTCTGTGGCTGTTGAGGTCGCCATCAAAATGGCCATGCAATACTGGATAGCCCGGGAACGACCGGAAAAAAACAAGATGCTCACCGTCAGGGGAGGGTATTACGGCGATACAACCGGTGGCATGTCTATTTGTGATCCTGATGGCGGCATGCATCACTGGTTTACCGGAATTCTGCCTCAGCATTATTTTGTCCCCCGCCCTGAGTGTCGTGTTGGTGAAGCTTTTCAGGAAAGGCATATGGATGAATTGCGGCAGATACTGGAGCGACGGGGAAACCAGCTGGCGGGGGTGATTATTGAGCCCGTTGTTCAGGGGGCTGGAGGCATGTATTTTTATTCCCCGGAATATCTGGAGCATCTGCGCCAGCTGTGTGACGACTATGAAGTTCTACTGGTTCATGACGAAATTGCTACGGGGTTTGGTCGCACCGGGAAGCTGTTTGCCTGTGAACATGCTGGCGTTGTTCCGGATATCATGTGTGTCGGAAAGGCCCTGACGGGGGGGTACCTGACGATGGCGGCAACCCTGTGTTCAGAGCAGGTCAGCCACATCATTTCCGAACACGGTCCTTTTATGCACGGCCCTACCTTTATGGCCAACCCATTGGCCTGTGCTGCGGGTAATGCCAGCCTGGAGATCTTATCCAGAGGCGAATGGCATGGTCAGTTGGCGGCCATTGAAAAAAAACTCAGGGAAGGCTTAATGCCTTGTGTTGCAATGCCTGCTGTTGCTGATGTCCGGGTGTTGGGTGGCATTGGTGTCGTGGAGCTGAAAGAACCGGTGGTGATGTCTGAAATTCAACCGTTGTTTGTTGCCGAGGGGGTCTGGGTCCGGCCTTTTGGCAAGCTGGTTTATGTGATGCCTCCCTATGTTATTTCCAGCGATGAGCTGAAAGCACTGTGTAGCGCTATTTGTCGGGTGCTGCATCGGGTTAGCCACTAGGAGGCTGTCCGAGAATAGACTGCCCTACTGCGGTTGCGATAAATTGGTCTAAAAATTCCTGCTTCTTCGTCAAA
>NZ_JAHHPM010000184.1 GCF_024606345.1 Endozoicomonas sp. YOMI1 | reverse complement strand
ATGCCTCTGGCCCTGATGGAATCCGCTCACTCCCACCTCATCAGGTCTTCGGCCTTTATGGGCCCTGACCCCGGTCAGGCTCAAGGGAATGCAGGTCTTACCTTTCTATGCCGTCATTTGAACTTAAAATAGGTGTTATGGGAAAGGAGGAATCAAATAGTGATGGGGGGCGTTGTTTCATGTGGCCTGGTTGTTGTTTTGGTCTCGACTGTACTCATCCTGGGGGAAGGGGGGGAGTACTTTCCATTGGAGTATTTTCCGTTGGAGTATTTTCCATTGGAGTATTTTCCATTGTTGTGAAGGCTGTTTCCACCGTTGTTCTTGCAGTCGTGATTTCGGGTGCTTTTGTTTTAATTGTGGTGCTGGCGCTGGAAGTTGTTTGGGTGGGGGGAGATATTTGTGACATGGATACTTCCATGGTTGTTTGAGAATTATTGAGAGGACATCTCTGAGTTGTTTCGAAGGTCTCAGGAGGGATAAGTGTATTCATCTCCGATAAATCAATACGGTCACAATCAGTGGTGATGTATTGGTCATTGATCGTTGTGTTGCAGGCCATGGATCTTTCGCTATCAGGGGAGTTCCACCTTAAGCCCACCCCGATACCACTGAGTGAATTTCTGTCATTTACATGTAGTTCACTGTTGACGACAGTAGTGTTGAGAACCCTGACATTATTCCATGCGTGCCCTGCACCAAACGCGGAATCTGAGTGGCTGTCTTCCGTTTTAATTCGGCAATCCATAACCCGGGTGTTTTTAATGACGGTATTTTCCATTCCTCTGCCTGCACCAATACCGGCATGGGCGTGTGTATTTTGTGTTGATATGGAACAGTTTATGGCAGCAGTCGATTTGATCGTGCTTTTTAAGCAAACCCGGCACCGATAGTATGGCAACCGCCATCATATGTACCGGTGAACGAATACATATAATTGGCAATAGGTCTGAGTGCTTTGGCGGAAATATCCTGGGTCTGCAGATAGTTACCATGTGACACTCCCCGCCTTATCAGGCGAGGCTTCTTTCTGACTTCGCAGGCTTT
>NZ_JAHHPM010000183.1 GCF_024606345.1 Endozoicomonas sp. YOMI1 | reverse complement strand
TGCAAGGCACAACGAAGGGAGCATAGCCTTAGCTATGTGACCGGAGTTGTAACGCAGCAGAGTGACTGCCCACTTAGTCAGAAAATATGATTTCATTTGGTTAACTACTTATGGACTTTAATTTCTGGGTTCATTTCATTGCTCACTGTGGAAGGCAGGATTATTGATTATTCATTGCCCCACTTTCAACAAGGAGTTTCTCGCAAGCGGTGAAGCCGTAATTGATGGCAACAGCTAACGGGTGTTCAGGATGACCGGTGAGCGCCGAACGGTAAGTCCGGTTTGCCAAAGTTTCATCTTCGGCCAGCAGCATTTTCAGTGTTTTCAGATTCCCGGTACGGCAGGCATTAAGCATCAGGGATTCACAGTAGGGTGATTCGTCGTCAAGGACGCTTTTCCCGCCCAGACGAATCAATGGCAGTGCCGGTTCCATGCATTCACTGCATTGGCGTTGATCAAGCCTTCTTACCTTCTGCTGTTCACTGTCAAGCCATCGGGTGATGCATTCCAGGTGGAAAACCTGGGATGCCGGGCAAGAGGTTTTGACCAGTGAATGTCCACCAGGTTGTGTTCTGATATGCCTGTCGTCGCCCATACAGGTAGAACAACTAAAGGAGAAATCTGTCGTGTTGCCGCTGACACTATGCATGCTTGAAGCCTGCTGTACGACATAAGGTTGAGGGTAGGACAAAAATCAGCAGAGAAAATTCCTTAAAACAGAATTCAGGTGACAAATTCTCATGACCTGCGTTGT
Organism: Endozoicomonas sp. YOMI1; assembly: GCF_024606345.1. Taxonomy (GTDB): domain Bacteria; phylum Pseudomonadota; class Gammaproteobacteria; order Pseudomonadales; family Endozoicomonadaceae; genus Endozoicomonas. Next base: position 6,622 of record NZ_JAHHPM010000183.1, on the reverse strand, counting down.
CTTCCATGAGAGTTTGGCACGATAAATGACAAAATCTGTTAAAAATTGAGGGGCTGGCCAGAGTTTCAGCAGGCAGGGCGGCCACCACGGGTCATTATATCACTCAAGTTCCGCTACTTTATTGCTCATAGTAGAAGGCAGGACCATTGACTAATTGCCCCATTTTCAATAAGGAGTTCCTTGCTGGCGGTGTGGCCAAACCTTGTAGCCAGGCTCAGAGCCGTATCGCCATCTTTATCCATCTCATTGACCTGGATGCCGGAAGCAGCCAGTAACACCTCGACGGACTCTGGACAACCGTATCTGGCAGCCAGGTGGAGAGCCGTCCTGCCATTGTTATTTTTTTCATCCACGTGGATACCCAGAGCAGCCAGTAATGCCTTGACCGACTCTGGACGACTGTATCTGGCAGCTAAGTGGAGAGCCGTCCAGCCATCGTTATCTTTCTCATTGACCTTGATGCCGTCAACAGCCAGTAACGCCTTGACGGTCTCTGTGTGGCCATTCCAGGCAGCTAAGTGGAGAGCCGTCCAGCCATGGTTATCTTTCTCATTGACCTTGATGCCGTCAGCGGCCAGTAACGCCTTGACGGTCTCTGTGTTGCCTCTGCAGGCAGCTAAGTGGAGAGCCGTCCAGCCATCGTCATCTTTCTCATTGACCTTGATGCTGTCAGCGGCCAGTAACGCCTTGACGGTCTCTGTGTTGCCTCTGAGGGCAGCTAAATGTAGAGCCGTCCAGCCATCGTTACTCTTCTCATTGATCTTGATGCCGTCAGCGGCCAGTAAGACGTTGACGGTCTCTGTGTTGCCATTGCGGGCAGCTAAGTGGAGAGCCGTATAGCCAAGGCTATCAGTGGTATTTATAGCCACTCCCTCGGTTTCAAGCAGCTTTTCCACGCATCTGCTATGCCCGTTGGCAGCGGTGATATGCAGCGGCGTTTGACCTTCCTCATCGGTGTCATTGATATGTGTCGGGTCGTTCAGAAGATTGAAGAATTCCCAGGAACCTTCTCTGGCAGCATTGTGCAGTACGGTAGTAATATTTGCTCCTTGTTGGGCCAGAACCACCTGGCCCGCGATGTTTTCCGTCAGAACAGCAATGTACAATGCACCGTTAAAGTCGTTCGCTCCCTCTGTGATCAGAATTTCAAGGCACTGCGTATGCCCTCGCTCGGCGGCAGCGCAAAGGGCACCGTTAAGGTCGTTCGCTCCCGCTGTGATCAGGATTACAAGACACAGCGATTGCCCCCGTTCGGCGGCGTCGCGCAGGGCGTTATTAAGGGCAGGTTGGCTTGGTTGGGTGCTGATCAGGTATTCAAGGAGTTCAGTATTGCCCTCCCGGACAGCGGTGCGAAGTACGTTATTGATATTCGCCCCAGCCCTGATCAGCATGTCGACGACCTCGGTGTGGCCCTTTCGGACGGCGATGCGCAGGGGTGTCTCACCATGGTGATCGGCGGCATTGACATCGGCACCGCGGTCGATCAGAGCCCGGGCGCAATGAGAATGGCCGTAATTGATGGCGACAACTAACGGGTGTTCAGGATGACCGGTGAGCACCGAACGGTATGTCCGATTTGCCAGGGTCTCGTCCTCGCGCAGCAACATCTTCAGTGTTTCCAGATCCCCGGTACGGCAGACATTAAACATCAGGGATTCACAATAAGCTGATTCGTCGTCAATGACGTTGCTCCTGTCCAGAAGAATCAATGGCAGTGCCGGTTCCAAACATTGACTGCATTGGCGTTGATCTAGTCTTTTTACCTTCTGATGGTCACTGTCAAGCCAGTCTGTGATGCATTTCAGGTGGAAAACGTGGGATGCCGGGCAAGAGGTTTTGACCAGTGAATACCCACCAGGTTGGCCTCCGATATGCCCGTCCTCCATACAAATAGGACAATTAAATGCGAAACCTGCCGCGTTGCCCATGACGCCATTCATCACTTTGCCTGCTTTATCACTCAAGATTGTGGGTAGGACAAAAATCAGCAGAGAAAATTCCATAAAACAGATTTTTGAACAAGACGTTTGTCGTTAAAATCCCCGACTCAGGCAGGAAACTATTCTCCTTGCGCCAGGCAAGGAACATTTGTTCACCGTATTCAAGTCATGGCAACCGCAAACGTCTGCCAGCAATTAAAAGCCCTGATTACGCGTCCGAGAATAGACTGCCTCACGGGGTAATTGCTCCTATTCCAAAAGTGGGTGGTTTTGCATCCTGGTTTTGTTCAATGCCTGGTTGGTTAGTAACAGGAATACTGACGGATTTTTTGCTGAGAGGCTCTTCTGATCCAGCAATCATACTTTTAAATTCTTTAATATTTTCACCGTTCTTATCGTTTTGGCAGAGTGTATTCACAGCTGCGCCAAAAAGACATCCAGCACAGCCATAAATGACTATAGAATGTCCCAAAAAACAACCCGCAGCACAGCCAAGCCAACATCCCGTGTCAGAGTAATCAGTATTTCTTATCGACCAGGGTTGACTGCATTCTGTTTGTGTAGAATTTGTCGTCTGCATATTACTTATCCCAGTACTCCTGCGTACAATAAAAGATGAAACACTCCCTGATTGTGCTTGAGTAGTTATCCAGAGGCTTATCTGTCTGTCGAGCAGGCTGTTTACTCAGCCTCCTGGACCCATTTGCAGAACCTCGAAACTACTGAAGCTAGTTCAGGAGTTTGCCCTGCGCAAGCTTGCTATCCATTTCTATCCAAACCTGCAAAGCAAAGGTCGCTGTGCTCTGAAAGTCGATCAGAGCCCGGACGCAATCAGTCTGGCCGTAATTGATGGCGACAGCTAACGGGTGTTCAGGATGACCAGTGAACGCCCGCCAAGTTGTCCTCTGATATCCCCATCGTCATAGAACAATCAAAGGAGAAATTTGCCGCGTTGCCCCTGACACTATGCATCGCTTTGGCCTGATTTATGATTCGAATTCATGACTCAAGATTAGATACCGCCTGATAAGAACGCTTACCAGGCAGGATAGACCCTGTTTCGGAAATATTTCCCAACATAATAGGGTATCATTCAAAATTACTGTTTAAGCAGCCAGGTTAGCAGCAACAAATTCCCAGTTCACCAGAGCCCAGAAGCCTTTCAGGTAGTCTGGACGCAGGTTACGGTAGTCGATGTAGTAAGCGTGCTCCCACAGGTCGCAGGTCAGCAGAGGCTTCTGGTCGCCAGTGATTGGCGTACCGGCGTTGCTGGTGTTGACGATTTCCAGGGAGCCGTCGGTGTTTTTCACCAGCCAGGTCCAGGAAGAACCAAAGTTGTTAACGGCCATGTCAGAAAACCTGGCAACAAACTCATCAAAAGAGCCAAAGGCTTTGTCGATAGCAGCTGCCAGTTCACCGGAAGGCTTGTCGCCGCCATTGGGGCTCAGGCAGTTCCAGTAGAAGGTGTGGTTCCATACCTGTGCAGCGTTGTTGAAAATGCCGCCTTCAGAAGTCTTGATGATCTCTTCCAGGCTCTTGTTTTCCAGCTCGGTGCCTTCAACCAGACCGTTCAGTTTGACAACGTAAGTGTTGTGATGTTTACCATAATGGTAATCCAGAGTTTCCTTGGAGATATGTGGTTCCAGGGCGTTGCGCTCATAGGGCAGCTCAGGCAGTTGAAAAGCCATTTGTGTTCTCCCGCTGTGGTTGGAATAGTATTAAGTTCGTTCAGAGACCTGATTTTTCGCAAAGCGATAGTAGCACTGCGGCTACTACGAATCCATGTGGATTGTATCTTGAGGTTTGCCACAGAAATTTCAAGTCTGAAGTACCTCTTATACGTTGAATAAAAAGGTTGGGGGCAGGATTTCTTTCTTCTACAATAGTCCCTCATTTTTCTGAACAGCCAGGAGCTGGGAATACCGTTTCGTCCCGGGAGCCAGGGCAACGCAGGAGCAGTTGCCGCGTAAGACAGTCTTAAGTCTGACAGGCTCTTGGTCTAAAGAATACACATCTGAAGCGGTGTTTTTGATTGAAAGCAGTGACTATGCAAGAGGATAACAAGATTTATCAGTCAAGCCAGGACTTATCTATAATCGCTGATCAGCGTCCTTCCAGATACCGTTCAACAGTCACTGGGCCAAAAAGTCCCAATAAGCCCGCTGCCAACAATAAAAGCGGAGGTGCTGGCTATCTGGTCTCTGGTGTTCTGTTTGTGCTTCTGGCCGGTGTTACTGCCGGAGGTTACTGGCAGGTGACTGAGCTGCAGAAGGCCCTGAAGGATACCAGGCAGGAGCTTCAGGCAACCCGGGATCAACTGGGCCTGGTGACGGGGCAGGTTTCTCAAACCGGTGAATCCATTAACCAGAGTGACTCCATCTTCCGCTCAGAACTTAAAGAAGTGAACTCTGAAATCCGCAAGCTCTGGGATGTTTCTAACAAAAGAAACCGCCAGTGGATTAATGAGAACAAAGATAAGATTGCACAGGGTGCGAAGAAAGTAGACTTTGCTGTCAAACAGTTTGAAGCGGCTAAAAAATCTTCTGAGCAGGCGGTCTCAAAGCTGAATGAGCTGGATCAGGTAATTAAGGGAGTGACCACTGAGCAGTTGGTTGCCAATTCGGATATGGTCAGCCGTGTGGAAGCACTGAAAGCTGAAGTTGATGGTTTAAAGAACACTTTATCTGCTCAACAGAGTGTCGAGCAGCAAATAAAAGCCTCTGTTAAAACCCAGGAACAACTCAGTAAAAAGCTGGGCGCTTTCCAGAGCCAAGTCTACCTGCGGCTGCAACAGCTGGAAAACACCATGCGGGATCTTGGAAGTCCAAAAGACAAGGGGCTGGCCATTCAGTAGCGGTTAATGCTTTGGAAATGAACTGTTTTGGTTTATTAGTCAGGCTGTCGGCCACCGCAGGACTGCATGGATGCAGGCGCCAGAGCAGCGCAGGAGTAGTTTCTGCGCTGGGTAGCCTATTCTCAGACAGCCTCTTGGGTTCGAGGTCAGTTGTTACCTGCCTGATCTGCCTGCGAAGGCTCCCGGGTTATCAGAACAAAGAAAGCCGGTTGATTTCTGATGGTCAGCTATGAAGGCTGCTCTGTTACATGGTACGGGCTGGAGTAAGGTGGTAGGCTTGAAAAAGCTGAATATGTTTGACTTTGAGCTGTTAATCAAAATAGACACAGTTATCAATAAAGGTATGCTTTATCAAGTAATGTGTGTTTTTGAAATTTGATTTTTTAATTGATTGATTTTGGTGGTGAACAACTAATTGGTTTTTTTAATTTCTTTTTTTCTGTTTAGTCAAAAAAATGTACTTAATGGAATTTTAAAAGGTTGTTGTTTGAGAATTTAAAAAAAACTGTTCAATCTGTCCGGTTTTGTTGATAACTGTTCTGAGTTTTCATTTAAAGAGTAAATAAGGCCTTCTATTCTGCTAGCCTGAAATTAAATAAGTGTAATCATGGATTAATCAGACTCCAGCAACTGGATCTGATGATGTTTCTTCAACTGATTGCCTGCTGATAGTTAAGGACAACAAACAGTCAGGACGGGTTATGAGTAATGTCAACGGGCCAAGAGGATATAGCTTTTCAACACCATCAGAGTTTCCCCGGGGTGATCAGGAAACTGCTAAGGAAAAAGGCGATATAAGCCCTAAAACCCATAGATACGTCCAATCGGTCTGGGGAAGTTCACACCAAGGTTCAAGAAAACCATTTCGTGCCAGAAGTATTCGCTCAGTTCCTGTTCTTGATATAAAAATCAGGGGATTGCTAAAGTCTGATCATTTTCGGGATGTAGAAAGAGCATTAAACAGTGGTGGCGATATAAAAGCTGACCGTCGACAACTACAGCCAGATCGGGATGAAGTTGAGAACATATTAAAAGATATTCAAACCAAGTCAGCAAAAAAAGAAGTAGATCTGGATGCTGATTTTTCATTAAAGCTAAAAAAACATCTGAATGATCTTAAAACAATTGATCTGAGCAGCCCAAAAGAGCTTGCACAAATCATTGTTTCAACGATGGATGATATCCGGGATTGGCATTTTAACGCAGGCTACGACAAAACGTTAATCACAGGCAAGCAACTGATTGATTCTGAAGGAAAGCTTAGAGATATACTCAGCAATTACAGTGTTGGAAATCCGGGAGTAACAGGGCAAGAATTCATAACTCCAGTTAGGGCTAGAGATGATAAATCAGTTTATGGGTCTGACCATACTCCTCCTTCATCTCCAGTTGACACAGGAACTGGAGCCAGTCCGACGCTCGTAGCTAAAGGGATGACCGATAGCAGCAGTGCGACCTCACAGGTTACTGATGCCTCAACCAGTGCGATACCCGAGACCACCAATCGTGGAACCAGTCCGACCCGACAGGTTACTAATGCTTCAACCTGTCCGATTCCTGAGGGAGTTGATGACTCAGCCAGACCAACTCCTGAGGGTGCTGAAGACAGCAAAAGTCCAGTTGGGAATAAAGCTGAGGAATCAGGTGATGGTTTTGACGCTACTTCTCCTGCATCTTCAGTTGACAAAGTAACTGAAACAAGCCCAACGTCCGTAGCGCGGGGGGTGACCACTACAGGCAGTCAGACCTTATCGGTTCCTGATGACTCACCCTGGCCGATGCCTGAAGTGACTGGAAAAAGTCCGGTTGGGGATGAAGCCAAGGAATC
>NZ_JAHHPM010000017.1 GCF_024606345.1 Endozoicomonas sp. YOMI1 | reverse complement strand
TAGTTTCGGCAGTAATATTCTGGGAATCCCGATCCACATCGGCAAAAAGGGGTTTTGCACCAGAATTAACAATGCTGCTGGCTGAAGCAAGGAAAGTGCGGGGCGTAACAATAACCTCATCACCTCCGCCAATGTTAAGTGCATTGAGAGCAAGATCAAGTGCCAAAGTACCGTTAGCCAAAGTAATGGCATAATTGGTTCCGCAGTATTCAGCGAATTCACGTTCAAACTCGCGGCTTTCTATGCCGGTCCAGTAATTGACTTTATTAGACAAAACTACACGGCTGACCGCATCGGCCTCTTCCTGGGTGTAGGAAGGCCAGGGGGAAAAGGGGGTGTTTAGCATGTTTTTTCAAACTGAGTAATTAAATTAATGGCTAAACTCGCTATCCGCTTCCCGTAGTCCGTCATCCGAAAAAGATAAGAAAAAACGCTTAACGGATTAAGGACAACGGGAAACGAACAGCGGCTTTAACTGAAGTACTATGAAATACCAAAAGGATTGACGGTAAAAATTGCAAAATCTCAAATTGAGATATAAGGTTAACAATGCATATCATTGCAAAGCGAAAGTTCTCTGAAGCGGCAAGAAAGTACCCGCAGCACGCCGGGGCCATTATGGAAACCTACCAGGTATTGAATAAAAGCAGCTTTGTGGATATTCATTCCTTATAACAGGTCTTCAAAACGGCAGAGCGTTTTCGTTATGACAAAGATGCCTATGTCATCAATATTGCCGGTAACCACATCCGGCTGATTGGCATTATTTACTTTATGAATCAGAAGCTCTTTGTAAAGCACATTGTTGACCACAAGGGATACGATGAAATCACCAACCGCTGCCGGAAAGGAGGAAGTCTGTGAACCTGAACGATTCAAAAGGCATGGCCGAATTAACCCGGCGTTTTCACCATTTACTGGAAGTTGCCCCCTTTCTGGAAGGCATTAATAACGAAAACGAATATCAACAGGCCCTTGATACCACGGAACTGCTGTACAGAACCATCGGCGATAACCCGAATGATCCTAGAAATCTCCTTCTGGACATGATCGCCCAGAAAATAGAGCACTATGAATACCAGACAGACCCGGTGCTTTCCCAGTGGGACCAACAGGATGGCACAATTGCCCTGATCAAAGTATTAATGCGCCAGCACGGCCTGACCCAGGCCGAACTGCCTGAGCTCGGCAGTCAGGGTGTTGTTTCGGAAGTATTAAACGGCAAGCGTCCGCTGAACCTGCGGCAGATGCAAAGCCTGGCTGAACGGTTTGATTTGCCGGTGACTCTTTTTCTGGA
>NZ_JAHHPM010000016.1 GCF_024606345.1 Endozoicomonas sp. YOMI1 | reverse complement strand
ATAAATATTATGCTTGGATAATACAATATTATACGACTTAAGATGTATAGTTGTCAGGAATTGCTGGTATGTGGTCAGGCAAGTTTGCTTTAGTAGGTATTACCAAACGCTTTCCACCAACGGGCTCTCTCTCAAATTACGATCTGCAGTAACAAGTGTGGCACCGAGATGAATCGCTGTGGCGGTTATCAAACGGTCCGCCGGATCATTATTGATGCTGCTGTCCAGGTTCACGGAGAGTTCTGCAATGATTGGGTTAATAGGGATAATGTCGATTGTTCTTGCCTGTAATGCCAATTGGTTAAAACTCTCGGCGCTCAATTGCAATTGCAGCCGTCTACGTTTAATCAGCATGGCTACTTCCCAGAGGGTGATATCGCAAATCATCAGCTGGCCTTTGCGATCACCCTGTTGGATGAATTGCTTTGCTTTTTTGCTGAGTTTGTCGTGTTGCAGGGCATCCCAGATAAAGGCACAGGTATCCAATAAAATCATTGTCGGCTTTCCCAGGGTTCATTCAATGGGTCGATAATATCGTCGGCAATGGCATTTTTACCCACTTCCCTAAGGGTTTTTCTTGAGTACTTCTTTAACGCATCCGGGGCGCAGACTGTTGCCAGTGTCTGGCCATTAGAAGTCACGAGAAAGGGTTGGCCTTGTTGGGCTTTTTTCAGGTAATCAAGCAGGTTAGCTCTCAGTTCGCTGATATTGACCTGTTCCATTCTTTATTCCTTGTACAAAATCATTGTACTTCTCAAACTAGTTCAGCCGGAGTGTTTCTGCAAGACGATGTTAAAGCGTTTGATGGATATTTTCGGTGCCTTGGTTGCACTGATTTTTTTTGCCCGATTATGGCGTTTACCGCCTGGAAGGTGGCAAAAACCATGGGCAGGCCGGTTTTCTTTCGACAGGTCCGCCCGGGGTTGGATGGCAAGCCATTTGAGATGGTGAAGTTCCGTACCATGCGGGATGCTAATGGGCCGGATGGCAAACCTTTGCCTGATGCTGAACGTATTACTCCTTTTGGTTGTTTTATGCGCCGTGCTAGTCTTGATGAATTGCCGGAGTTCTGGAATTTACTGAAAGGGGATATGAGCCTGGTTGGGCCTCGGCCTTTATTAATGCAGTATCTGCCTCTCTATTCCAAAGAACAGTATCGTCGCCATGAGATGAAACCGGGCATTACCGGTTGGGCTCAGATTAATGGGCGTAATGCGATTTCCTGGGATGAAAAGTTCAGGTTGGATGTCTGGTATGTGGATAACCAATCCCTCTGGCTCGATATCAAGATTCTTTTTTCAACGGTTAAGAAAGTTGTTTTGCGGGAAGGGATTAGTGCGGATGATCATGTGACTATGCCTTTTTTCGAAGGTTCGCCTTCGAACGTTTCCCGTTCCCCGCAGCCCGTTACCCGTTTAAGAAAAGAGCCAAAAGCTGAGAAGATTTAAGCTTTTCGGGTAACGGACTACAGATTGTGGTCAACGAATAAAGACGAATCAAATGAATAGTACATTATTGATATTAGGAGCTGGCGGCCATGCCTGCGTCGTTGCCGATTGTGCTTTAGCAACGGGGCAATGGTCCGGTGTCGCTTTCCTGGATGACCGTTATCCTGAGCTTGATTCAATGAATGGCTGGCCAGTTGTGGGGCGCATTACTGATTTGGAATCGTTTGTTCCTGAATATCCCATGATGGCTCTGGGGGTTGGTGTCAGCTATGAAAGTTTGCGGCTGCAACTGCTTGCTCGTGGTCACCAGGCTGGTGCGAAATTTCCTGCCATTATTCACCCATCAGCAACCATCTCGCCTTTTGCAACGATAAATGATGGTTCAGTGGTGTTTGCCGGTGTGGTGATTAATGTTAATGCCTCTATCGGTTCAGGCTGTATTGTTAATACGCTTTCATCCATAGACCACGACTGCTCTATAGGGAATGGTACTCATATTTCACCAGGCGCTTTGTTGGCCGATGCAGTTACCATTGGTGACAAGGCCTGGATCGGCATGGGAGCGAAAATTCTGCAGTGCATTTCTGTGGGTGATGAAACTGTTGTTGGAGCTGGGGCAGTGGTGCTTTCTGACGTTCCGACGAATAGTAAAGTCGTTGGTGTTCCTGCTCGGCCTATCTTTTAAAGGCCGATTTCCATGGTCCGTAAAAACGTTTTGTTTTCTTTAATGGTAAAGGTATCAATAGTCAACTAGGCTGGACGTGTTATCTTGAACATGGTGTGCAGGTTTGTTTCAAAAATTTGGATTTACTGGTGAATCAACATTTTTTATAAAATTAGGGAAAATAATAAGCAAGGCTTTTTATATCATCTCAGCGACCATGGGGAGTATCTTGATGGCACTGGGTGGGGCTTATGCAGGCTCTTACAATTTTCGTATTGAGTGGGTTGAGGTTAGTGGCACCCTTGATTCTCTGCTGTGTATACTTTTTAATCCTGTTTCATCCCTTGTCAGTGGTGGTGCTTTGCTTGTCTTTGGTGCTGTCGGTACTTATCTTGACCAATCACGCCAGCAGGCAGAGATAACTCAATTAAGGGAAGGCAGTAAATCTTTTTTATCAATAAAAAATGCTTTGAATGCAGCTCAGGAAGAACTGCAGTTTCAAAAGTCAAAAACTTCAGAGCTGCATAGTGAGCTGGTTCAGTCTTGGTTAATTGGAGCCTATAAATATCTTGAACTTAATAATCAGGAACGAGTGACCATTTATTACGAGCATGATGAAGAGTTTTATCTGCTTGCACGTTACTCAAAAAATCCACACTTTGCCAAGATACACCGTCAAAAATTCCCTCTTAATCAAGGAGTCATCAGTTTAGCCTGGCAAAATGACCTTCATCTGGAACTGGGTTGCCCAAGCCAACGATTGCTCGAGGGTTATATTCAGTACATGCATATAAACTATCGCTATACGCCTGAAAAAATAGAAGCACTTGCAATGAAGAGTTGTCGTTATCTGGCTAAAGCAATAATAGATGCCGATGTTCATATTGGTGTTATCGTTTTTGAAAGTACTGAAGAGACCTTTCTTGAGAGTGAAGCTCAAAGGGAGGATATAATAAGGTATTGTGATAGCTATCAGGGCCGGATATCCAAATTTGTCAGGGATGGATTTGAGTTTAATAAAGAAATATATTTAAAGCGAAAAGGTAATCAGAAGCCAATAATTGAAGACGAGCTTATAGAAGAACTAGGGGGCGCGAATTGAATAGATTACAGCAAATAATCGCGTATCTTTGTGTGAACTACCCTCACAAGTCTGAGCTTTCCAAAGCCAGGCTGACCAAAATGGTTTACCTATCTGACTGGTTTTCTGCCCTTCTTGATGGTAGGCAGCTCACGAATATTGATTGGTTGTTCAATCATTATGGGCCTTATGTTGATGATGTCATAGGGGCTGCGCATAACGGAAGTGGTTTTATGGTTATTAATGAAACAACCATGTATGGTTCTCATAAAAATGTCATATCATTTCAGGGAGATGTTTCAAACATTCAACTCACCGACCGTGAAAAAGTGATTCTTGATGCAGTAATTGATAAAACAAAGAACCTTTGCTTCAACGATTTTATTGATTATGTATATTCTACTTACCCGGTTAAGAAGCAAGAGAGGTATTCTAACTTAAATCTTGTTTCTCTTGCTCAGCAGTTCAGGGAATCCAGAACCTGATATTTAGTTTTTTCATGCCTTTCGGCTTGTTCGCTTTCCGTAATCTGTAAAGGCGTTTTCTTGTCTTTTTTGGGGCAACGGATTACGGTAAGCGGACAACGATTCTAATCAATTAATTAGTCACTCAATTCAAAACAACCATGCTAACCCCCCCCTTTTTTTCCCTTGGCCTTCTTACACCCAGGAAGAGGCCGATGCGGACAGCCGTGTAGCGCTGTCCAATAAAGTCAATTACTGAACCGGTACCGAAAGCCGCAAGTTTGAACGCGAGTTTTCAATTGGTTGTGTTTTTGGACGAGAACTATCTATTTCGGACAACGGAAAGCGGACAACGACAATCAATGCCCCTCATGTTCCAGAAAAAGAGTCACCGGCAAATCAAACCGTTCAGCCAGGCTTTGCATCTGCC
>NZ_JAHHPM010000015.1 GCF_024606345.1 Endozoicomonas sp. YOMI1 | reverse complement strand
TTCGCATCACCTAACAGGATGTCGCCATCCTGCAGATGGGAGAACAATTTCCTGAGCAAAGCTTGTTCCCCGGTTTCTTTCCCTTCGTAGGCAGCCACAGCAAAATCAAGTAATGCGCCACTGCCAAGACATATCAAAACAAGGATTCTGAGAATCGGGAAACCAAGCCCTTTTTTTGGGTGCCGGGCTGAGGATATTCTTTCTGATTTTTCTCGGTGTCAGGCATCAACAATGTTGAACCATCAGTAAGCAGTACACGACGTTGATGCCATAGCCATGATTCTGGTGAGGCGTGATCAAGGCTATTGCCAGATATGCGCAGCAAACCTCTTACGGATGCTTCACTCAACCGTTGCCTTGCTTTGCAATATGCGCTGGTGTCAGTGTTGGGCACTTTCTTCTTGTTGCCCCTGACGACCTGGTCTCTCGCTTCATCAATGAGGGCGTGGCGACATGATTTGGCATCACTGGCCACCTGCCGCATGAACAAGGTTAATGTTTTGATGGGTGGAAAATCCCTTACCCTGGAGCCGGGGTAACAATTCTGAAAAGAGTTAAGGTCATCAGAGGTAAGGATTGATGAAAATTCATCACTTTCAGTCTGTGCAAATTGGTTAAGGCAATCATCTGCGAGGGACAGAAACTCTTGGCTACACTTGTTCATGGCTTGCTCGGAAGGGAAATATTTAGGTTTGTGACTTTTTATAGTCGCTTCTTTCCGAGTAAGCCTTGAATTATCAAGGGCTGAGGCCTTAAGTCAGTGCCATTGGCGCTTACCCCCCGCCGACAATTCCAGTGTTGAGAAGTGCACGGCGGTTGGGTCACGAGTCGGCTTCCTTCGGAAACCGACCTACGTCGAAACATATGCAGCCCAACGAATCTGTCCTTAATGTCTACCCTAAGTACAGCCATTCAACATCTATTCGGAAATTATTTATGTTTGCTTTAGTAGTAAACTTAGTATCCCATACTGTCCTGCCCTGTCTTCAGCCTAATATTAACCATCGTATGGGAGAGCTAAACGTTGTGCGCTATTAGTGGTATCTACAAGAAGCCAGGTCATAATATAGGCCTAAAAAAATACCTTGAGAGGATGCTGGAAATACAGCATCACCGTGGCCCTGATGCTCAAGGGTTGTGGTTATCGAAAGCTGGTGGCGTTGGGTTCGCACATAATCGCCTTTCTATTCTGGATCTTTCCGAGGCTGGGAATCAGCCGATGCACAGTCCTGATGGTGACTACAGCATCGTGTTTAATGGAGAAATTTACAATTATCGAGAATTACATCAGCAGCTTAAAGCCAAAGGTAGTCTGTTTCGTACGCACAGTGACACCGAGATCCTGATAGAGGCCTATCGTCACTGGGGTGAAACCATGCTGCATCATTTGCGAGGTATGTTTGCCTTTGCTCTCTACGATCATGCTGACGGTTCGATCTTTTGTGCCCGTGACCGGGTTGGCAAAAAACCATTCGTTTATGCACAAACCTCAGGAGGGTTTGTTTTTGCATCAGAAATACCGGCGGTTCGCCAAGTCGAGGGAGTAGACGCTGGTTATGACCATGATGCCATTGCAGCCATGCTGCTTCACAATCTTCGCCATATTCCTGACCCCCATACAGCTTACCGGGGCATCAAAAGGCTACGTGCCGGTCACGCTATGCGGGTAAGGCAGGGCACAATTGAAAATATTTGGCGTTACTGGACACCAACTCAATCTAACATTCCTACAACGCCTCAACATCTGCGCACTACGTTACAAGAGGCGATAGCCTTGCGTATGCGAGCTGATGTTCCTGTAGGGGCGTTACTTTCTGGTGGCATAGACAGCTCAGCCATTGTCGCGATGATGCAGGAGTACGTTACTCAGCCAATCCACACTTATGCTTTGGGTTTAGATCGTAACGATGAAGATCTGCGCCGCGCAAAGCTGATGGCACAACAGCTTGGCACCATTCATAAAGAATTTTACTTTGACCCAGAAGAACAGTGGCGAATCTTTAATCAATTGATTGCGACCTACGGTGAGCCGATTATGCTTCTGCCCCTGGTACATACTTACACCCTTTGTCGTGCGATCCGGGATGATGGAGTGAAGGTGGTGCTTAGTGGTAACGGAGCGGATGAACTCTTCTATGGCTATTCAGGCCATATAAACACTTTACGTATCTCACAGGTGCTTGATAAAGTCACTCCATTACGGTCGATCCTAAAGCCTCTTAAGTATACTCGTTTGAGCTGGCTAGCTGTTAAGCCTGGTGCGCGCAAAGCCGCCTTTTATAATTCGATAGCCCGATCTACTTGGAAGCACTGCCTGTCCAATGTTGCCATAGACACCTTTGCGAACCGAGCAGCGGAAGAGTTGGAATACTGGGGCCAGTTATGCCCATCGGGACATTATATTGATGAGTCAAATTTCGTAGGCCTGATGGTCGAAAACACACACTCTGTGACTATTGCAGGCGACCTTCCAGCGATGGCTGCCTCTATTGAAATACGCTCCCCGTTTCTGGATCAGGAAGTGATTGATTTCGCACTGGCTACACCGGCTGAACTTAAAATTCCGGATATCAATAACAAGGACTGGCTCAAGGCCATCTTGCGTGATTCCGTTCATGATCTGCTACCGGAATCACTTCTCAAGGCTCCAAAAAGAGGTTTTGGTTCAGGCATTCAGGAAGCGGATTTGTTGAGAGGGGCATGGCGTGATCGAGCAGAAGAAGTAATGGAAAGCCCCAACTTAGTTGGTGGGCTTTTTAATAAAGCTCGCATTCAACAGCAATGGAAAGGGTTTTTAAATGGTGATGTTGTAGCAAGCCAAGTGGCAAAGCAGCTTGCATTGCAGTGCTGGTTATGTGGCACTTCTGGTTGATTGTATTTATTGAATTAAGTTGTAATTGAAATAATTGTTGGGTAAGAAATATGAAAATGGGTCTAGCGAAACTATCAACAAAAATACACAGGCTTAGTAATGCATTAGAATATATTGAGAATCTTTCAAGTGGAAGATCTGTACTAAATGTTGGTGCAGCAGGTGGAGTAAGCGGTTATCTACCGGCGAATAAAGAAAATTGGCTACATGAAAGGCTTAAGAATTGTGCAGGTGGAGTTCTTGGAATCGATATAGACGAAGCTGCGATCAATTATGCAAAAAAAAATGGTTACGATATTAATTATGCAAACTGTGAAACGATGAACTTGGATAAGAAATTCGATGTAATTATTTTGTCGGATGTTATTGAACATATGAATGCTCCTGTTATTGCAGTTGAGAATTTGTTTCATCACCTAAACGATGAAGGATTTCTTGTAATAACAACACCAAATGCCACTGCCGGGAATATAATCATAAGATCAATTTTGAATAAAAAAATAAATATTTTGGCTGATCATGTTTCAGTGTATTACCCTGAAAACTTCCAGAATATTGCAGAAAGGTTAAATGTACAAATCAAATCTTTTTTTGTATTTGATAACATAGATAGGCGTAATATAAGGGTATTTATAAAGTCAATTATTTTTAAAGTAATGACAATTGTTTCTCCGAGATTAGGGAGTTCATTGTTGATAGTGATGCAAAATAAATAGGGCTCTGAATCGTACTTAGGAAATATAGAAATTTTTATTTAGCAGCTTCGATATTTTATAAAAAAAATTATAATTTTGTTATGAGTTATTGCTTAAAATTTTATTTCAATTTCCTCACTAATCTATGAAAAATATGAATCATTGTTTTGATCTAATACCAAATGGCTATTAAATTAACTGCTATCTCATCTCTAATTCCAATCAATCGCAACTATCTCAATTCCCTGATCAGTGGTTATGGTTTAATGCTGGTAACTATCATTGTTCAGCTAGTCTTGGTTCCGCTTTATATCAAACACCTTGGTAAAGATAAATTCGGTGTGTTAGTTATGATTTTGGCTGTCAACAATTATGTAGCAATTGGCGTTGGTTGGCTGAGTGGCAGTATGGCTCGTATTATGGCTGAGTATGCAGCAGTGGATGACAATGAAGGGCTCAAATCAGCCTATGCATTTTCAAAGTTCTTGTATGTCGGCTACGCAGTATTAGCCGTACTCCTATTCTGGCTATTAATGCCGTGGTTAATGCCACATATTCTAGAAGATAGTGAAATACTGGTGGCACTGTTGCTGGCGAGTCTCTACATATTATTAATGTATGAGTATAACGCTGATCGCTTGGCATTTAGTGCATGCCATAAGCAGGGAACAAATAATCAAAACGAAATAATAGGGCAATTAGTTTTCGCCATCTTAGTCCTTATAGGGCTTTATATAGATTGGGGGCTTGCAGGGATAATTTTTGCCCAAATAACTGGCCTTCTTACGGTACGAGTTTTGGCATGGTTATACTGGCGCAGAGGTAGGTATCAACTACGCTGGATAAAAGTAATACCTGGGTTTCAAAATTTGTGGTCTCGGGCTAGTGGGAAAATGGGGCGAGATTATGTTGTTTACGGAATATTGTTACTCACCATACAAGCAGACACTTTACTTCTTGGTTGGTTAGCAGAACCAGAAGTCGTCGCTAACTATTACTTAATCTGGCGAATACCTGAAGTAATAATATTAATACTTTGGCGAATACCGGGATCATATGCACCATTTCTTATCGCAATGGATGCAAAGGGAGAACATCAAGGTCTCATTAAAAATTACAAATACGGATTATACTTCATGATTGTAGCTTCTGGTGTCGCTGCTCTGATTTATGGTTCTATAGGGCATTGTATTGTTTCTATTTGGGTCGGGAATAACTCACCTGATGAGCATCTACCATACTTATTTGCTGCAATAGCGATGTTTTTCTTAGCAGTTTCTCGCTGGCCAGCAGGGGTAGCATATTCTTTGGTTAATACGGTACCGTTAAATCGTATTGCACTTTTAGAACTCATTAGTAAATTAATTTTATTTCTGTCACTTTTCTCAGTTTTTGGGTATTACACCTCAGTTTTGGTTGTTTCCATTGTTCATGGTTGTCTTGTTTTCTATTTATATTTATGGCTTGGGAAAAATAGTATTTTAATTGCTGAGAGGAATGGCATTTCTGAAGATCAAAAAGCGAGAAGAAGAAATTAGGTATGTGCTCAAAAAGTACTGGCAAATATAAAGCACCATAGTACATCAGCTTTGGTATATAAGCCCTGCGACTTTATGAAACGATGGTTTACCAGTACTTTTTGAGAAGTTACGAAATTAGCAGTATTCAGTGACTGATAAAATATGTGATTGATCGGTTGTGCGAGAATTTGTGAGTCTATGATATTATCTTTGGCCGCGCTTATTATAATTTTAATTTTCTTTACTTTGGACTCTTATCGATATGGCTTTCTTATTTCATTAGCAAAACCGTTTTGGGTTTTTAGTTATTTCTTTATGCTTTCATATCCAATAAAGTATTTAATAATTATTAATGGGTATGAGATTCAGGCTCCATTAACTCCAGATTTTTATTATCTTAACTGTGCATTATTGTTTTCATGTGTACTTTGGATTGTTGTACGAGTATCATACTCTTTGCCTTTAAAAATTAATTTTTTTTCTGGCAAAGTTATCCAAAAAAAACTGATTCAAGATAGAGTATTTTCATCTAATAATGATTTACTTATTAGTATGCTAGTTGGTTTGTTAATGTTGTTGTCTCTGAATTACTACTATGTAATGTTCTCATCTGTTGGGTTTGAGCTCGTTCGTGTATATCATGGAAATGAGCAGATCGAAGCTAGGGTTGGAAATGGGTTTGCATTTTTAATTGGGGATCTATATTTAGCAGGATTATTTCTATACTTATTCGGGGTTGAGAGAAAGCGACAATTAGTTAATTTGTTTTTTGGCCTGCTGGTTTTTGGTTTAGCTTTCCTGTCTAGCATTTTGTTGTCGAGTAGAAGGCCGTTGTATATAGTTATTTACCTATATTTTCTGTATCATTATTTGAATAATAAGAGCTTTAAATTATTAACCATGTTGGCACTTTTTCCTTTTATCACATCTTTATTAGCGCCTTTTTCACAACTCTTTAGGTACTCATTTAAAGAGCTGCTTGAAACAGGTGATCTTAGTGTTAATTTTTCAGAGATGGTGATTTCAATTGGCTCTACATATGAAGGTGTTGAGTATCTCTCTCGATTCCTAGAAATAGTTAGTACACGTGAACTTATAGGTGGCGTTGATTTAGGCGTTTCTTATGCATTTAATGCTCTCCTTGCATTGCTTCCACGGACGATATGGTCGACAAAACCATTGGTTTATGGATCTGTAGAAATTCAAGATTATTTGTACTCAACCGGTTATGGCGTTACGACGCTTCCATCAGGTGTTGTTGTCGATGCGCTCTATGGTTTTGGATTAATAGGGTTTATATTTTATGCAATTGCTCTGGCGCTACTACTTAGATGGATGGAAAAAGGTTTATATGGCAAAGGGAACTTTACTTTTATCAAAATCGCAATTATGTCCTATTTTTACATATATATGTTTAATATTGTAAGAGGCGGTACTGGTGTAATTCAAGGCTTAGTTATGCTGTTGCCTTGGTTAATTATTGTTAAATTAATAAAGAAAGTGAAGTTGTTACATAAATAAATGATTTATTTTTATCCTCACTCCTACCTCCGTGATCGCCAACTAGATACTATAAGGAACTGGCCTTTCAATGAAGTGATTAATCCCGAAATTGCTAAAAATCGAGCCGGTGAACAAGTTTCTAGAAAAAAAGCTACAAGTACTAAACTGTCGCGTTCCTGGAATCAAATACTACCACTATTAAATGTCAAGTTGAGACCAAAAAGGGCTCCAGAAGATGCGGTTATATATCTTTGGGGAGGTTTGATAGCAACTGGTCCTTTTATTGTTGATATTGATAACCCTTGGTCCTTGGTAGGTTACAACCCCAGTGCTATGAGGCTTTATAAACTCATTATCAAAAAAGTACTTTTGTCGCACCGCTGTAAAGAGATTCGGTGTATGAGTGATGCATGTAGAAAATCACTCAAGCAATTGTTCGGAGAAGGCGTTTATGAAAAGGCAGTGGTTCATTATCCTTATACCAATCAGAAAGTAATTGATTTGCCTGTTGATACTGATAAATCATGTAATTTCATATTCGTTGGCACGCAGTTTGAACTAAAAGGGGGAGAAGCATTCGTAAAGGCTTGTCAGATTGTTGCAAATGAATGCCCTGACGCCAATTTCACAATCATTACACATTTACCCGATAAATATAAAATATTTGTGAATTCTATTCCAAGATGCACTGTATTACCAGCCAACCTTTCCCGTGAAAATGTGTATATGAAAATGAGCGAATCTGATGTTTTAGTTCATCCTTCATATATGGAGTCATTTGGCATGGTCTTGTTAGAGGCTATTAGTTGTGGATTAGGTGTGATCACGACAAATATGTACGCCAGCAATGAAATTGTAATAAATGGATCAAATGGCTTTCTAATTAATCCGCCTATTTCAGCATGGCATGGATATGTTCCAACTAATAATTTTCTTGTTCCTCAGTTATTAAAGAATATGAAGTCCGTTGATTATAGACTGTTCGTTCAGGAGTTAGTTCAGTCAATGGCCGCCATTGCTTCTGACTCAGAGCTTCGTAATTCTATGAAGAAGCAGAGTGCTAAGCATTTTAAAGCTCAGTTTATGAGGCAGGTATAAGTATAATGAGTGTCATCTTTTTACATCCAGCAATTCGAACTTATCGGGTAGAATTGTTTGAGCGTCTATCAAAATATGGCGTTGAGTTTCTTTTTACGTCTATTAATTCACTAGACACCCCTGCAGGGGTTGAGACGGAAAGTATATTAAATACTACAGCTATCAAATATCATCAATGTAAAGAAATTAGCCTCTTTGGAAAAAAGAATTTTTCTTTTGATCTTTTTCGTGTTTTTAAATATCAAACTGTTGTATTTTCTTGTGCGACATCTATTCCTTTTTTGCTGCTCAGTCTTCCATTACATATCTTAGGTAAACGTATTATCCTTTTTGATGAGTTGTGGAAATATCCTGATCAAAAAGTATATCACCTGTTGCGACCATTGGTTCGATTTCTTGTCAAAAAAACTGTGGATTCTTTTGTTCCCGCGGGTACTTGTGCTGCCAAGTATATGAAGTCAGAATATGGAGCAGCAGACGATAATATTCATATTGCATTCAATACAACTGAGTTAACAAATATATGTTCACAATTCCTTGGAAGTTCAGAACAAAGCAAGGAATTGAAGTTAAATTTAGGTTGTGAAAAAACTCCTGTTGTTTTATATCTTGGGCGTATAGTGAAATATAAAGGGCTAGATATTTTACTAAATGCTGTAGCCAAACTTGACTTTAACATAAAACTCTTAGTTGTTGGTGATGGTGATTTCGCAACAGAATGTAAGGCTCTCGCAAGAAATCTTAGCATCGCAGATCATGTATTTTTCTGGGGAGCCTGTAATATTGAAGAGTCACCTTGTTTCTATAAATTGGCAGATGTGTTTGTTTTACCTACGAGATTTTTACCTGGTGATGGTGTGGGGTATGAGGCGTGGGGCTTTACAATAAATGAAGCGATGGCAAATGGTATACCTGTTATTACCACGGATGCTGTAGGTGCAGCTCATGATCTAATAGTTAACGATGAAACAGGCTGGATTTTTCCAGCAGAGGACTTTAATTCGCTTGCAGATATTTTAAGAACTGTTATAGGTGATTTAGACCATGCAAGAGAAGTCGCTGAAAATGGTAAATCATGGGTTTCCTCAAAGTGTTCCTACCAACAAAACGAGCATGCTTTCTGTCGTGCTATTGGACTGAATCTCAGCTCTTTATCTTAAGGCAGAGGCATGGGTTAACTTACCATCTCTCACTTTAGAGCTCCTGATGGTGGTACATCTTTTGATGATGCTGGTTAATTCTGCTTCTCCCCCTTAGTTCAATCTCTTTCAGCCTGTGGCGAGTCTCAGGTCTTGTTCTGAGGTAATACGTTTAAGAATCAAATATGGCATTAATTATTAAATTCAAATCATGTTGCGAGTTTTAATATTATTTTCAAGTAGTGAATTAGGAGGGGCGGAACGTAGTCTCTCACGTATGGCGATAGCAAGTAGCAATGTAAGCTATGAGCTTGCGACAATTATGGGAGAGGGACCGTGGTGCGATTGGGTTCGCTCATATGGCATACAGCCGCTTGTGTTTGGTAAATATGGTAAGGGGGGAATGTTTGGCTCAATAGCTCGGTTATTGCGTCACTTGGCAGTGTCGCCTGTCGATGTACTTTATGTTTGTGGCTTGCGGGCATCGTTATGGCTACGTTCGTTTCGCTTTCTGTTTCCTAAAACTAAAATAATTCATGGTATTCGTTGGAATCCTGATAGTAACAGCCGACTTGATATTGTTTTCCGCCTTGTGGAACGCAGTACCAGGTTTTTAGTCACTAAATGGATTACAAATTCTGTAGCATCTAAAAGAACACTAGTGCAGAGATGTGGAATTGACGACACACGTATCCATGTTATTTATAACGGTATCAATACGGTGCCAAAAGGGTTGCCTGTGTTCGATAATCGCCCTCTTGAAGTGTTAACGATTGCTAATTTGAACCCCCGAAAAGGGCACCGCGAGTTTTTGCAGGTAATTCCTCACGTTCTCCAATATGTACCAAATGCTCATTTTGTATTTATTGGTCGTGATGATATGAACGGAACTGTGCAGCAGGCTATCTATGCTGCAGGTTTACAGGACTCAGTTTGTTACAAGGGTTTTCAATCTGACGTAACACCTTGGCTAAAACGCGCTCGTATATTTGTATTACCCTCATTGTGGGGGGAAGGTTGCCCAACTTCCATTCTTGAAGCGTTCTCTTTCGGTGTCCCTGTTGTTTCTCATGCTATTGATGGTGTACCGGAGCTTATCGATGACGGTCGTGATGGTTATCTTTTACCTGTAGATGATATTGCTTTGGCTGACCGTATTGTCGAGTTGCTCTTGAACCCGTGTCTAGCAGAAAAAATGGGGCAGTTAGGCAGAATCAAAGTTTCTGATCGTTTTATCCTTGCTTCTTGTGTAAATCAGCATGAGGCCGTTTATAGAGAAATGGTAGAAAATTAATGTGTGGTTTTTGTGGTTATTATGCGCCCAGGAATAGTGATTGGGGTAATGTCATTCATAGAATGAATTCTGTCATCTCCCATCGTGGGCCAGATGATTCTGGCGTATGGATAGATAATGACTTTGGAGTTGTCCTCGGACATCAGCGTTTGTCGATTGTTGATTTGTCACAAGCGGGGCACCAGCCGATGTCCTCAGATAGTGGCCGTTATTTTGTTGTTTATAACGGGGAGATATACAACCACTTGAAACTGCGAGCTTCCCTTCACGATGTTGCTACCTGGCGAGGCCATTCAGATACTGAAACTCTTTTAGCATGTTTCGAGGCTTGGGGAGTTCATAATACCCTCCAAAAGTGTATAGGTATGTTCGCTTTTGCCCTATGGGATCGTCAAAGCAAAACATTGACTTTAGGAAGAGACAGGCTGGGAGAGAAGCCGCTTTACTACGGATGGCAGAATGGAGTTCTCCTTTTTGGCTCAGAGTTGAAAGCGCTTCGAGAGCATCCAGCTTTCTCTAATGAGATTAATCGTGACGCCATTGCTTTGCAATTGCGCCATAATTATATACCGGCATCTTATTCAATTTATCGTGGTATCTATAAGTTGCTACCCGGTCATTGGTTGCAATTTCGCCATTCTGACTTACAGAAGCAGCAGCTACCTGAGAGCTTACCCTACTGGTCACTTGTTGATATTGCTAACAACGGCGTGGCAACACAATATGAGGGTAATGCAGATCAGGCAATAGATGATCTGGACAAGTTACTCCGTAATGCTGTCAAGCAACAAATGATGGCTGATGTACCGCTGGGTGCATTTTTATCAGGTGGAGTCGACTCGTCAACTATTGTGGCTCTTATGCAAGCCCAATCTTCTCATCGGGTCAAAACTTTTTCCATCGGCTTTCATGAAGAAGGATATAATGAAGCAGAACATGCCAAAGCTGTTGCTAGCCACCTTGGTACTGACCACACAGAGCTTTATATCACTGCCGAACAGGCAATGGCGGTTATTCCTAAAATGGCTTTGCTTTACGATGAGCCCTTTTCTGACTCATCTCAAATCCCTACTTTTTTGGTGTCTCAACTGGCAAAGCAACATGTTTCTGTATCACTCTCAGGCGATGCGGGAGATGAGCTTTTTTGTGGTTATAATCGTTATGAAATGAGTAGTGGCCTCTGGAGAAAATTACAATCAATACCAGTTCCTATACGTCTAATTACGGCCTCAGCGTTGACATCTTTCCCACCGGACTATTGGAATAAATTTGCTAAAAATATCCCCGGAACTTCACGTTACTCAAATTTTGGTGATAAGTTGCATAAGGGGGCTGGTGTTCTGGGGGCGCGGACGCTCGATGAGCTTTATTCAGGTTTTGTGTCCCATTGGCCGAAGCCCACAGATGTTGTTTTGTATAGCAGCGAACCCCCTACAATGCTTACTGGATACCGGCCTCGTTTTGTTGGCCTTGATGGTATCCAGCAGATGATGGCCTTAGACGCTTTAACCTACTTGCCTGATGATATTTTGGTTAAGGTAGATCGTGCTTCAATGGCTGTGTCTCTGGAGAGTCGGGTTCCCTTCCTCGATCATCGGGTGGTTGAGTTTGCATGGCAGCTTCCGCAAGATTTGAAACTTCGGGGTGGGAATAGTAAGTGGATTTTACGACAGGTATTGTACCGTTACGTGCCTAAAGAATTAATTGAACGCCCTAAAATGGGCTTTGGTGTTCCAATTGATAAATGGCTGCGTGGGCCATTGCGTGATTGGGCTGAGGCATTGCTTAATGAAACACGGCTAAAACGTGAAGGTTTTTTTAATCCTGCTCCAATTAGAGAGAAATGGTTAGAACATCTTTCAGGTAAAAGAAATTGGCAATACCATCTTTGGGATATTTTGATGTTTCAGTTGTGGTATGAGAAAAATCATAAATGAGAAAAAAGTTATTATTTATAGTCAACGTAGACTGGGCTTTTATATCTCACCGATTGCCAATTGCTTTAGCAGCACAGCAACATGGTTATGAAATTCATCTGGCATGTAAAATTACAAATAAAAAAGAAGAACTCTCTGAGTATGGCTTTATATTACATGATATTCCTGTCTCACGTAGTGGGACTTCTATTTTTGGTGAGATTAATGTTTTTTTCAAAATATGGAGGGTTATCAGAAAAATTAAACCAGAGGTACTTCATCTAGTTACTATAAAGCCAGTTATCTATGGAGGGCTTGCGTCGAGATATCTAAAAAATGTAAAAAAAATTGCTGCTATTCCTGGTTTAGGTTATGTTTTTATTGCTAAGGGCCTAAAGGCAAAATTGTTCCGATTTCTAGTAAAGATATTATATCGATTATCTATCAGAAGCTCATTCGCATCTGTTATTTTCCAAAACCCAACAGATCGGAAGTTATTTATAAAATACAACCTTATTAAAAAAGAGCAGGCGATTTTGATTAAAGGGTCAGGGGTTTTTCTTCATAATTATTTATTTGTCGAAGAACAAAAAGGTATTCCCGTAGTTATGTTTGTCGGTCGGTTATTAGTAGATAAAGGGGTGAGAGAATTTGTTGAAGCGGCAAGAATTTTATACGATAAAAAGATTGCCTGCCGAATGGTTTTGGTTGGTGACTTTGATGACAACCCTAAATCAATTAGTAAGAAAGAAGTAGAGCGTTGGGTTGCTGATGGATATATTGAGTACTGGGGGTATTGTTCTGAAATCAATAATACAATTAAGGCTGCCAATATAGTTGTTTTACCTTCTTATAGGGAAGGTTTACCCAAAGCATTGATTGAAGCGGCTGCTTGTGGTCGAGCGGTGGTTACTACTGATGTACCTGGCTGTAGGGATGCTATCATTCCAGGCAAAACTGGAATTTTAGTACCGGTTTGTAATGCAAATGCTTTAAGTGAGGCGATTGGTAAACTGTGTTTAAACACCTCTCTTCGTAAAAATATGGGGGGGGAAGGTCGTAAGTTTGCTGAAGCTGAATTTGATATTAATCATGTTATTTCTAAGCACTTGAGATTATATGGCGATTTGAGAACCAGTAAAACCTCTATGAAGTTCTCACATATAGAGAGAGATCTCACAAAATAAGTCGATTATTTTTTATGATTTTTAATTTATGTTGTGTATGTGTAGGTTATTTTTAAGCAGTCTGAGGTGGTAATGAATATTATGGTCACAGGTGCGACAGGTTTTATTGGGAAGCACTTGGTTTCAAAAATAAAGGAAAGTGGTGATAACGTTATCTCTGTTTCTAGAGATTCATTTGATAGTGATTTTAGAGTAGGGAATATTACTTCCCAAACAGAATGGCGACCTATATTAAAAAATGTCGATTGTATCGTTCATACTGCAGCTTTGGCACATATTTTTGATAAAAGCCAGTCTGCTGAAACTCAATTTCAAGAAATAAATTGCAATGCGACTTTGAACTTGGCAAGGCAAGCTGCAATGTCTGGTGTTAAACGCTTTATATTTATAAGCACTATTGGTGTTAATGGGAAATCTACAAGTAAAGATAGTTCTTTCTGTGAAAGTGATACACCAAATCCAGATGGGCCTTACGCACTTTCTAAATATAATGCAGAAAAAGGTTTGCATGATATCGCTGGAAATCATGGTTTAGAAATTGTAATTATTCGCCCTCCTTTGGTTTATGGTAAAAATGCCCCAGGGAATTTTGGGAGCCTCGTTAAGCTTATCAAAAAAGGTTTCCCTTTACCCTTTGGTGCAATTAATAACGTGCGAAGCTTTATAAGTGTTCATAATTTGGTTGATATAATTATCAATTGTATATTTCATTCTGATGCTAAAAATCAAACTTTTTTGGTTAGCGATGATGATGATGTTTCTACATCAGAGTTGATTTATAGCTTAATGAATGAATGTGGACGATCTCAATACCTGTTTTGTGTTAATGTTTCAATTCTCCTGTGGCTGGCTAAAGTTCTAGGAAAAGAGGCAGAAATCGAAAAGTTGACATGTGACCTTAAGGTAGATTTGGATTATACGAAGAGGATTCTTGGTTGGAAACCTCCATGTAGTTTTCATGATGGAATAAAGCGATGTTTTTAGGAGTTTGTCAAATATGATTCGTTTCTTTGATATTCTACTTTCATTTTTAGGGCTGCTCTTTGGATTCCCAATTTTTCTGATCATATACATAGCAGGTTTTCTTGATACAGGGTCTTCTTTATTTATGCAACAACGTGTTGGGAGGAATAAAAAACCATTTATTTTAGTTAAATTTCGAACCATGAACTTGGGAACTGAATCGGTAGCCAGCCATCTTGCATCTTCCTCATCTATTACATCGTTAGGGAGCTTTCTGCGTAAGACTAAGCTGGATGAGTTGCCACAATTACTTAATGTCTTGAAGGGAGACATGAGTCTGGTTGGCCCTCGCCCTAATCTTTTCAACCAGAAAGAGTTGATTGCAGCGAGAGATGGTCTTGGTGTTTATGATGTGCTGCCAGGTATCACAGGTTTGGCTCAGGTAAACCATATAGATATGTCTACCCCTGAGCTACTTGCTGAAACTGATCGCCAGATGATTAAAACCTTAACTGTTCGGAATTATTTTAAATATATTTTCATGACGGTAACAGGAAGTGGGCAGGGGGATCGAGTGCGTTGAGCATCGATTCCTGTTACCCGACCCCGCAGCCCATAAAAGCGTTACTCATATCTTGCGGATAACGTGCAGCTCAGTCGAGGATTGTTTTATTCCGCATCTGTAACTTAGACAAACTTTCACATCCCGCTTCCTGAGGCTTGTCTTTTTAGGACAACAGGTACGGACAACGGAAAACGCAGCCAAAGGCTGAATATGAGAGAAAAACTACTCAAATTATCCAGAAAACAGAAAACCCTCACCATGCTGGTCGTAGACCTGCTAATAGTCTGGCTGGCCCTTTTCGGGGCCTTCTATTTGCGCCTGGGCTATAAGGATTTTGTGCCCCAATACTTCAATTCCTTTTACATCTCCGGGTTGCTGGCCTCGGTTATTTCTTTGCCGGTCTTCTACTACCTGGGCTTGTATCGTGCACTGCTGCGCTATATGGGGCAGCATGTGTCGTTTATTATCCTGAGGGCCACTTTCCTTTCTTTTCTGATGCTTTCTGTGGCCATTACCCTGCTTGAGATCTCTGTACCCCGCAGTGTGCCGGTGCTGTACTGGCTGCTGTCGGCCTTGCTTCTGGGGGTAAGTCGCTATGGAGTTCGCTTCTGGCTGCGGGGCTTCAGGTTGCGGGATATTCTTTTTGCCCCCATCAAGTTGCCCCAAGCCAAAAGCCATGAGCTGCGGGGCCAGCCGGTGGCGGTTTATGGTGCCGGTGAGGCCGGTAACCAGCTGGTTGAGGCACTGGAGCATTCCAGGGCGTTTCGTCCGGTGGCTTTTATTGATGACGATGTGCGTCTACGGGGGCGAACCATCGCGGGTTGTCGTGTATTTGCCCCGGATGCACTGGATCGTCTGATTCTGCAAACCGGTGCCCAGGAGGTGCTGCTGGCCGTTCCATCGGCCAGTCGTCAGCGGCGTCGGGAGATTGTCCGACATCTGGAAACCTTTGGCTTGCCCATTAAAACCATGCCCGGTATTCAGGACCTGGCCAGTGGGCGGGCGCGGGTGCAGGAGATTATGGAAGTGGATATTGGCGATGTGCTGAGCCGGGATGAAGTGGCTCCCATTGCCGAGCTGGTGGAACAGGATATTGTTGACCAGGTGGTGATGGTCACCGGTGCCGGTGGTTCCATCGGCTCCGAGATGGCCCGGCAGGCACTGGTCAGAAAGCCGAAAATGCTGGTGCTGCTGGAGCACTCGGAGTTTAACCTTTATACCATTGATCAGGAACTGCAGAGCACTATCCGCACGCTGGGGCTGGATATTCCGGTGATTTCGGTGCTGGGGTCGATTAATGACCCGGTGCGTTTGCTGGATGTGATGAACACCTACCAGGTCGAGACCCTTTACCATGCCGCTGCCTACAAGCATGTGCCGCTGGTTCAGTATAACGTCTCCCAGGGGTTGCGGAATAATGTGATGGGTACGCTTTATACTGCCCAGGCCGCCATTTTGGCGTGTGTTAAGCAGTTTGTGCTGATCTCCACCGATAAGGCGGTGCGGCCCACCAATGTGATGGGGGCTTCCAAGCGCCTGGCGGAAATGGTGTTGCAGGCCCTGAGTAATAATGAGCAAGAGATCCGGCTGTTTCAGCCGGAGCTGTTCGGGTCCACGCCGGGCACGGTGATTGCCAATAATACCCGTTTTACCATGGTGCGCTTTGGTAATGTGCTGGGTTCCAGCGGTTCGGTGATTCCCCTGTTCCGGGAACAGATCCGTACCGGCGGGCCGGTTACGGTGACTCATCCGGAAATTAACCGCTATTTTATGACCATTCCGGAAGCCGCCCAACTGGTGATTCAGGCCGGTGCCATGGGGCAGGGGGGGGATGTATTTGTGCTGGATATGGGTGAGCCGGTGAAAATTGTCGATCTGGCAAAGCGGATGATCTCCCTTTCCGGCCTGTCTTTAAAGGATGAATTACACCCGGACGGGGATATTGAAATCCGTTTTTCCGGCCTTCGCCCCGGCGAGAAGTTGTATGAAGAGCTGTTGATCGGCGATAACGTTGAGGGCACCATTCACCCCCGTATCAGCCGGGCCTTTGAAGAGTTGCTGGGCTGGGAGCAGCTGAAGGTTGTGCTGTCTGAGATGATCGAGAGCCTGAAAGAACACCGCTATAGCATTACCCGGGAGTTGTTGTTGCGCTATGTCAATGGTTATGCGCCTGGCAGTAAGGTGGTGGATTGGCTTTATCGGCATCCGGGGCGGCGGGCGGTTGAGGATGAAGTTTCTTGAAAGATCGTTCCTGTTGCCTGTAAAAGATCGTTCCCGTTGCCCGTACCCGTTGCCCGTAAAAGCTTTAGTCTTTTCTTTTACGGGAAACGGGAAACGGGCAACGGGTAACGGCAATCACCCCCCCCCCCCATGCTCCAGAAAAAGAGTCACCGGCAAATCAAACCGTTCAGCCAGGCTTTGCATCTGCC
>NZ_JAHHPM010000182.1 GCF_024606345.1 Endozoicomonas sp. YOMI1 | reverse complement strand
AGAAGAAGGGGCAGCCGTGCCTTTTTATGCCTGTTTCAAACCCGAGCATCGCGTAGTACTAGGTAGTAGTATATTGTGTTGACTAGCAGGAATTCCAACGAAGGTCCAGTACAGCCTCTTCTTTATATATTGCGATAAGTAAAGCGATTCGCTATCTTTACTATACGCAATATGTAAAGAGACAAAGCTATGCCTAAACTCAGTGCCAAACGGCAAATCACTATACCTGCCGGTCAGTGTGAAGAACTTGGCATCAAGCCAGGAGATGAAATCGACAGCTTTATCGTCGATGGTCGGATTACCTTGATCAAGAAGCATAAAGGGGCAGCAAAAGGGGTTCTGAAGCACGTCAAGGCCAAGCAGGACATCTCAGATGACGATTCACTTCAGAGTGCTTTGTAGTGATAGCCATTGATACCAATATTCTACTCCGGTACTTGCTGGAAGATGATGAAAAGCAGTCAAAACAGGCCACTCGGTTGATTCAGAGAGAGGGAAAGGTTCTGGTGACTGATGCCGCTCTGGTTGAGACAGTCTGGACGCTGAAGGGCAAAAAGTACCAGCTTACCAAGTCTGAAATCATCGAGACCATTTTGCAGCTTTTTCAGGAAACCAACCTCCACTTTGAGGACGATCAGGTTGTTTGGAAAGCCCTGAGTGACTTTAAGAACGCAAAGCCTGTAAAAGGTAAGGAAGCGGACTTTGCTGATGCGCTCATTGTATGCAAAGGTCGAAGCGTGATTGAGAAGCAGAAAGAGGTATTCAATGGCTCGTTCACTTTTGACAAAGCTGCACAAAAACATTATTGACCCGTTGATTAATAATAGCGATGTAAAACTCTTGGAAAGTCAGCGCCTTCCCAATGAAGAAGACGGTGGCGTTAGGGTCAATGAAAACGAGGTCATTGATGGCACGTCAATAACCATGTCAACGCTTCGATGGATCCGCTTCGGGGTGCTGCAGAGGCCAAGAATAGTAACCGGACAGGTTAATGCTGATTATTCCTTATCAGTAAAAGTTAAGTAAAAAACAGTCAAATATATTCTGAATTAACCTAACAACGATTTAGAGTTTGATATGGACCTGCCCTTTGCAAGCAGGCTTAATCTAACTGAATTGTAGGAGTTTGGATTGTGGATAGAATAACAGCAGATGCTAATAAAAATGCACACTTTTCTTCCGAAAAAAATATAATCCCTGATAAGGATAAACGCCATTTTATCTGGGATGTCAAACAAGACCAGGAGCAGGGTTCATGGTTAAAACCATTAACCAAGATTATTACTGGTGCTTATAGCTTTGTTGGTCAGCGTTCTATAACAGCTAAACAAGAAAATGAAATCTCTGCAAATGGAACAGACTATAAGCCTATTCAAAAGCAAAGCCATGAAGAAGTGTATTATGATGCATTAACTCAAGAACAATGGGATGATAAATACAAAGAAGTCACACTTCCAGGCAACTCTAATCAATTGCTGCAGTGGGTCATATTTAATGATAAAACCAATTCAAAAAATATTGGGGTAAGTGAAAATCCGATAGGAGATAGGCAAATAGAGCAGTTGAAAAATATTCTTTCTGAAGTAAAAAGGCACTATCCAGTTAACACGCCAACAATTCATCTTGTTTATGAAGTATTCCAGCCAGAGCTATTGGATGATATGCAAAAAGAAGAAGTCAATAAGTTTTTCAAAAAACTGGAAGCAACAAATGATAATTTGAAGGTTATTCATTTTAATGAAATCAAAGATGCGGTTGAATACGGTGATACTGCTTCAAAATTAAGGCTTGGAATAATCAAACAAGAAGAAACAGGGCTGAGAAAAAAATTTTGGCTTCTTTCAAATTTTGCCGAATTAATGGATGGAAAAAAATGTCATTTTCATGATGCGTGCGGCCCTGATATAACTGAAACATGGAAAAATATGGTTGAAATTAGTCCATGGCTAGAGATTATTAATGACCAGGAAATATTAAATTGCCATGACAAAAATGATATTCTACAGCTCAAAATGTGTAAGGAGTTTATAAGACAAATAGATATGCTGACACTTGAGCAAATACAAAATATTGATATGCAAAAAGATACACAGCCATTAATAACAGGAACAAAATCTTTGTATGTTGACTTGCAACGATGCATATTGTTATATGATTCAGACCTTATTCAAGATACATCAAGCAATAATGGCTGTTTAATATACCGGGATTTTGATACAACAATGTCAGCAGCCATGCCAGATATTTCTTTAAAGACGAAAGAAGTCCTTGGAGTAGGAGATCACTTAGTGTCTGAACCATCCAGTTGGACGCCACCTGACTCCAAGATCGTTATCGAAAATGCAGTAATGGGTGTTGCGTGTTCTAAACATAAAACCATCAAAACTGTAATAGAAAGAACTAAATCCGAAGTAATGGAGTCTTCTGACCCTGACTCTTTGCAAAAGAATAACAAATATTTTAATAGTTATAATTATGTCTACGATCAATTAGAAGGAAAACTAATCAGTCCACCTGAGTCAACTTTCGCTCATTCAAAAAGTGGTTTAATGGATAAGTAAGCTAAGACCAAATTTTAACATAGGTTAAAAATGCAATACTACAGTTTTCATGATTGAGCAACTGGCCTGCTTATTGTCTGACCGACTGTTGTATATTTCCTGCAATCCGGCAACTCTGGCAAGAGATTCTGGCAGTCCTGTCTCCCATGGTTTCAGGCTTGAGCGTTTGTGTGTAATGGATATGTTTCCGCAAACTGCTCATGTGGAGTCCATGGCGCTTTTTGTCAGAGCATAGATTTTTAGCAAGTAGCCTGTTAATGGCTACTTTCCGGTAGTAGTCTTAAGCCCGACACCTGACCGGGGGTTTGGGTACCGGTGACAGGGCATTATTTATACAGAAAGAGACGGAATGGAATAGATGGTCAAGGTCAGAGAGGATCAGCCTCAGCTCTTCGACGGCAGTGTCGACCTGGGTGCCTGGCTGAATCGCCTGCAGGAACGTTATGGTGTTGGTGATACTGATAGCCTGAGGGAGGCCTGCGAGTTGGCCCGACAGGCTGAGCTGCTGGCATTGCAGCGCTCTCTCGACACTGAAGAAACAGCCTGGCCTTCGGGAAAAGGGTGTTTTAGAACCGGGTTGGACATGGCAGAGATCCTTGCCGAGCTGAAACTGGATATGGATACCCTGGTTGCTGCTGTCCTCTATCGGGCTGTCCGTGAAACCAAACTGTCTCTTGACCAGGTTGAAGAGAATTTTGGCAAGGTGGTTGCCGGTCTGATCAAAGACGTTCAGGGCATGGCGGCCATCAGCAATATCCAGAACCCCAGAAAGCAGGTTCTCGATCATCATCAGGACCAGCTGGAAAAAGTTCGCAAGATGCTGGTTTCCATTATTGACGATGTCCGTGTTGCCCTGATCAAACTGGCTGAGCGAACCTGTGCTATCCGGGCTGTTCAGCACGCCAGTAAGGAGAAACGGCAGCGGGTTGCCAGAGAGGTGTTTGAAATTTATGCGCCGCTGGCCCACCGGCTTGGTATTGGTTATATCAAGTGGGAGCTCGAAGACCTCTCCTTCCGTTACCTTAAGCCCCAGGACTATAAGAAAATCGCCAGATTACTGGATGGCAAACGACTTGATCGCCAGAAATACATTACCGACGTCATCGATACCCTGAAAGCATCACTGTCGGATGCAAGGATTGAGAGTGATGTCAGTGGTCGGGTGAAGCATATCTACAGTATCTGGCGGAAGATGAAACGGAAAAACGTCGATTTCCGGGATCTCTATGATATTCGTGCGGTCCGTATTCTCACCCATGAAGTCCGCGACTGTTATGCGGCACTGGGGGTCGTACACTCTCTCTGGAATCATATTCCCAAAGAATTTGATGATTACATTGCCACTCCGAAAGAGAATGGCTACCGCTCCCTGCACACGGCGGTGTTTGGCCCTGATGGCAAAACCCTTGAAGTTCAGATACGTACCCATGATATGCATGAGGAAGCAGAGTTCGGGGTCTGCGCGCACTGGAAGTACAAGGGCACTGACGTTAATAGTCGCAGTGACAGCTACGAGGAAAAAATCTCCTGGCTGCGTCAGGTTATGGAGTGGCATGAAGACCTTGGCGATCTGGGTGAACTGGGTGGTCAGTGGCGTGCGGATGTAGAGCCCGACCGAATCTATGTGTTCACCAAAGATGGACATGTTGTTGATCTGTCGGTGGGAGCTACCCCTATCGATTTTGCCTACCGGATTCACTCAGAAGTGGGCAGCCGCTGCAGAGGTGCGAAAGTTGCCGGTCGTATTGTACCGTTAACCCATAAACTCAAAACCGGGGATCAGGTGGAAATTCTTACAGCTCCCAATGCCCGCCCCAGCCGGGACTGGCTGAACCCTGATCTTGGCTATGTCAACACCAGTCGTGCCAGGGCCAAGATCACCAGCTGGTTCAAAAAGCAGGATCGGGACGCCAATATCACCGATGGTCAGAGCCTGCTGGAATTGGAGCTTAAGCGTCAGGCGTTGCAGGGTGTTAATTACTCTGAGCTTGCCCGGGCTGTGAACTGCCTTTCACCGGATGATATGTTTGCCGGTATCGGTGCCGGTGACATAAAGCTTCGCCATGTGGTTTTCCTGGCACAGAAGCAGGTTGCGCCAGAAGAAGAGAAGACGTTTGAAATTCGCACCAAACCACAACAGGAACGTTTGTCAGACAGCACCATTACTATTGATGGTGTCGGTAATCTGCTCACTCAGATGGCGGGTTGCTGCCAGCCGGTGCCAGGGGATCCGATTGTCGGTTATATAACCGTTGGCCGTGGCGTAACGATTCATCGGGAAGACTGTAATACTGCGCTCTCTTTGCGCAGTCGTGAGCCTGAGCGCCTGATAGAAGTTAACTGGGGAACCCGGCCTGACTACAGTTATCCGGTTGATGTCATCATTACGGCTTATGACCGCTCGGGCCTGTTAAGAGACATTACCATGGTATTGGCTAACGATAAGGTGAATGTTCTCTCTATGCAGACCCGGACCAGCAAGGAAGAGCATTTAGCCAGCATGCTGCTGACTATGGAAGTTCCGAGTCTGGAGAGCCTGGGACGCATCCTTGCCAAGGTCAGTCAGTTGCCCAATGTTATCGATGCTGTTCGTCATCGTAAAATGAGTTAAGTTATTCGACTGATTCCCACGCCTGGCGTGGGAATCCCCCCCCCTTTTTCATGCGTTTACATTCTTCCAGGAGCCGGGTTTGTCACATTCCATTGATGATCTGATTACTTTGATGGCCAGACTCAGAGATACAGAACATGGTTGTCCATGGGATCTGAAACAGACCTTTGCCACCATTGCCCCCTATACATTGGAAGAGGCCTGCGAAGTCGCCGAAGCCATTGAGCGGGAAGATTACGACAACCTGAAAGAAGAGCTGGGTGACCTGTTATTTCAGGTGATTTTCCATGCCCAGATGGCCAGAGAAAGCGGCTTTTTTGACTTTGCGGATATCAGTAAAGGGTTGTTGGCAAAATTACTACGTCGACATCCCCATGTCTTTCCCGATGGCAGTCTTGAGTCGTTTGCTGCCGGGCAGCAGCTGACACCAGAACAAGTCAAACAGAAGTGGCAGGAAATAAAGGCCGAAGAAAAAAAGCAGAAAGGGCGAAAAAAGCGACACTCTGCCATGCCTGATGATTTGCCGACCATGTTGCCAACCTTGCAGCGTGCCGAAAAAATTCAGGCGGCAGCGGCCAGTGTCGGTTTTGACTGGCCTGAACCGGAGCCAGTATTTGATAAGATTCACGAAGAGCTGGATGAACTCCGTGCAGCCAGAAGCGAAAGTCAGGAGCGGATGTCGGAAGAAATGGGTGACCTGTTATTTGCCTGTGTCAATCTTGCCCGGCACCTCGGTGTTGATGCCGATATGGCATTGCGCAAAGCCTGCCACAAATTTGATGCTCGGTTCCGGAAAATGGAAGCCCTGGCTACCGAACATGAGGAACGTTTTGAACAACTGACGCTGGAAGAGATGGAAAGCTACTGGCAGCAGTGTAAACAATGATTCTGGGGAAAGTGCTTCCGATGTTAACCGGAGGCGCATTCTGTTCTGTCAGCAGGTAACCATCGGATTTTGGACTGGCCCTGAGGCCAGCGATAATGTTTCCCTTCGAACAGCGGGCTACCCAGACCCGCTCATCACTTGATGCCTTTCCTTTGCCGTGAAAATAAATTGGAAGTCGCTGTTTACAAGGGCTCCAAGGAGGGAATCCCAATATATTTTCATAGCTGAGGGTGGCCGAAAATAAATCGGCCATGAAT
>NZ_JAHHPM010000181.1 GCF_024606345.1 Endozoicomonas sp. YOMI1 | reverse complement strand
TTTTCCTGTTGCTGTTCACCGTCAAGCCATTTGGTGATGCATCCCAGGTGGAAAACGTGAGGTTTTGATTGGCAGGAAGTTCTGACCAGTGTTTGCCCGCCAGATTGCCCTGAGGTGATTCCGTCGTTATCAAGGCAAATAGGACAGATAAATGAGAGATTTGTGTTGTTGCTGACGCTATTCATCACTTTGGGCTGTTTTGATACAGATAATGAGTAGGACTGAAAACGGCAGGAAAAATTCCATAAAACAGCATTATGAAAAAGAAGTTTCTGGATAAACGTTTTTAATCGTATGGAAAGCAGCAATGATAATTCAGACCATGAGCACGCTGAATAGATGGCGAACCTCTTCAGTTCTGGCAAAACGTTTGACGCCGTGTTGGCGATTGTCAAAACGGATGGAGAAATTACGGTCATTAACCTCAATCACTTCTCCACGACCAAAGATAGCATGATCAATAATGGCTTTGAGCTGCCATGGCGCGTCGGAGGTTATGCCCCGGTCGTTACTGGCTTCTGTGTTGGCAGAGCCTGTCGACTCGTCGGTTATCGCAATGTTGGGCACTGTCTTCAGTCTTTCGGCCAGTGCCGGGCGAGCTGAGCAGACGTATCGTCTTGATACTGGCGTAAGACCGATTTTATCGATGGCTTCTGCCAGGCCGTCATCGGCATCTTCATGGAGCAGGTTGCCCAGGGATAAGACATGGGGCAGGTTCATTTCCAGTAAAAAGGGGCTGATGCTGTCCTGGCGATCTTTTCCAGCAAGGGTTTGGTCATCAGCTGACCATGAACGTTTTCCGGAAGCTTGTTTGGCATCTTTTTTGGCATCTTTTTTGGACAGACAGGTGAGCTCGCCCTGTGCGGTAAACAAGTGTAATTGTTGTCTGGCACGGGTCATGGCGACATAGAGCAGGCGACGCTCTGCCTTTTGTGTCAGTTTCAGAATCAGAGTCCTGGCCTGTAGCTCAACGACTTTCTCCGATAACGGTTGTTTGTTGTAGGGGGCTCTTATCTGCCAGCCTTCCAGTGTTCTGAGCAGTTTCAGCCCTGTGGCATGGTAGGTTCTGATTTCCGGGAGCTGCCGCAGGTTTTCCGGCAAGTCTGCCAACGGATCACTGGCCAGGGTTCGAAGCTTTTTGGAAAAATCGATCTGGGCAGCTTTATTAAACATCATCACCATCAATCGACGCGGGTCTGCCCCTTTGTGCAGAAGGTTGCTCACCAATTGCGCCAGGGTTGAGGTTTTGCCCGAGCCAGCCACAGCAATACAGAGGGCATGGTCTTTATCATGGTCTGCAACTGCTTGCTGGTGGGGCGTCAGTTTCATTCAGTCAGTTGATAGAGTTTAGAAAGCATCTGCAAGTGCTGTGAGAAAAAGGCCAATTATGCAGCTGCGTCTTGACGGTGATGGTAAGCCGGTCAAAAGTGGCAGCCAGGTGCAGATAGGGGGGCAATGACAGCTATCTTTCCGTTTGCCGAAAGCACGTCCATGATGACAATTCCTAACCCATCCAGCGCTGAACCCCCAGGGCGGTCATCACCAGTTCTACTGACAGTGCCGCCAGTATCATGCCCATTACCCGGATGATAATGGCCGAGCCATTGTGGCCAATAACGCGAAAGATACGGTCGGCAAACAGCATCAGGCCACAGGTGACCAGAAGCACCAGCGTCATGGCACCAGCGGTCATGGCCTGCTGGCTGAACGTTTTGACGTGATTGTCGGTCAGTACAATCACCGCCATAATGGCCCCCGGGCTGGCAATGGAAGGGACCGCCAGAGGGAACACGGCAAGTTGATGTCCGGGTTCCCTTGATCCGGAACTTTCTTCAGGGTCAGAAAAAATCATTTGCAAGCCGAACAGGAACAGGATGATCCCTCCTGCCAGCTGGAGAGAGATCAGTTGGATGTTCATCGCCTTTAAAATAATCTGACCAAGAACCAGTGCCGAAAGGAGGATAACAAAGGCGTAAGTGGTTGCTTTCAGAGCGACTCTGCGTTTTTGTGTTTCTGATAGTCGAGCTGTCAGTCCAGTAAACAGTGCCAGAGTGCCGACCGGGTCAATGGTCGACCAGAGCATGATAAAGTCTTTGAAGAAAAGCTCCATAATGATACCTGCCCATGTTGGTTATGGGTGTTATAGGATGAAGCCGGGCTGCCATTCCTATAGCAACATAGGAAGAGCGGTCAAACTGCGAAAATACCTGACGACATCTGTTCTTTATTTCATGGTTTCTATACACGTCAATATCTGGAAAAACGAAAACCATGACTGAATAATAAATATTCCTTCTTCTTCTATTAAATAAGACAAACGTCAATTGTCCAGTGATTAGGCACACAGCAGGAAAAAAATTACCAGTACCTATGGTTTGACTATCACTAGCTATATATTATTTATTCTTATTTTTTTATTCTAAAAAATAATATAACAGAGCCTGAGTTAATTTCTAAGGCTGGATGTCGTTGCATGGAACTGTATTTCAGGGTTAACCACTATTCTGTCTGCCGTTAAGGTATTTGGGGGGGAGACTTAGAGGGTGAGTGAGAGTTGACAGAAACCACTATTTTGGATAGTTTGTAGCTCCCATGCGCTGATTTGACCTTGGCTTGCGAGCGCATTACAAATTCCGCTAAAAGAAGGGTTTCAATAAAGAATTCCTTATGAAACCACTCTGTTAGCAGCAGGGTGGTTTTTTTATGCATATGATTGAATTGAACAACCTGACCAAAGTGTTTGCCGCTGGCGGCACAGAGGTTAAGGCCATTGATGGAGTAAACCTTTCGGTGCCTGAAGGTACCATCTACGGTGTGATTGGCTCCAGTGGCGCTGGGAAAAGCACACTGATTCGCTGTGTTAACTTATTGGAGAAACCGACTTCCGGCCAGGTTCTGGTGGATGGTCAGGATCTGACTCTGCTGTCTGAGAAATCCCTGCGTCAGGCCCGTCACAATATTGGTATGATTTTTCAGCATTTCAATCTGCTGTCCAGCCGTACTGTGTATGATAATGTCGCTCTTCCGCTTGAGTTGGCGGGTGCCAGCAAATCAGAGATAGCACAGGCCGTTCTGCCACTGCTGGCATTGACCGGGCTGGACTCGAAAAGAAACAGTTATCCTGCCCAGTTGTCCGGCGGCCAGAAACAGCGGGTTGCCATTGCCCGGGCCCTGGCCAGTAGGCCGAAAGTTTTGTTGTGCGATGAAGCAACGTCAGCGCTGGATCCTCAGACAACCCGGTCAATTCTTGGGCTGCTGAAGGACATCAACCGCCAGCTTAAGATTACCATTCTGATCATCACCCATGAGATGGATGTGGTGAAAACCATCTGTGATCGAGTGGCCATTATGAGCTTCGGAAAGATCATTGAAGAAAATGAGGTAGAGCAGTTCTTTCTCAGTCCCCGGACGGATCTGGCCAAAGAGTTTGTGCGCAGTGCGATTCATGAAAAACCGGTGGCTGAAATTGAAGCCCGGTTCCAGTCCGAGCCTGCTGAAGGTGCCAGGCCGGTGGTGCGCATTACCTTTGTCGGGCAGGGGGTTGTGCAGCCGCTGATTACCAGGGCAGCAAGACAATTCAATACGGACTTTAATATCCTGCAGGCGGATATTGAAACGGTCAATGAAAAAGCCATGGGCTTTTTGATGGTAGAAATTATGGGTGAGCCTGAAGGCGTTGAGCAGTCTCTGCAGTTTCTGCAAGGCTTGCATAACTCACCAGAAAATACGGTCCGGGTAGAGGTGATTGGTTATGTCAGCTGATGCATGGTCACTGTTGTTTAAGGCGCTCTGGGAAACCCTCTATATGGTGGCATTTTCCGGTGGTATCAGCTTTCTTCTGGGGATTCCTCTGGGTGTTTTGCTCTATGTGACCCGAAAAGGACGTATTCTGGAAAACCGTGTTGCTAACCTGGTTCTGGGGGGCATTGTGAATGCTGGGCGTTCTATTCCTTTTATTATTCTGATGGTGGCCATCATACCATTGACACGACTGCTGACCGGTACTTCCATTGGTACCACCGCAGCGATTGTTCCGCTGACCGTGGCAGCGATCCCATTTGTTGCCCGAATTACCGAAGGCGCCTTGAATGAAGTGCCTTCCGGATTGGTTGAGGCCGCCCAGTCCATGGGCGCCAGCCCGTTGCAGATTGTTACCCGTGTGTTGTTGCCGGAGGCCAGACCCGGGCTGATTAATGGCATGACCATTACGCTGGTGACGCTGGTCAGCTACTCGGCCATGGCCGGTGCCATTGGTGGTGGCGGCCTTGGTGATCTGGGTATCCGTTATGGCTACCAGCGGTTTGATGGTGTCATCATGTTGGCCACGGTGGTGGTACTGATTGCCCTTGTGCAATTGCTGCAGATGGTTGGTGATCGCCTGCAGCAGTACTATGATCGCAGTCACTGAATAATCATTAATAAGATGGGTATCTATCAACACCGTTTATGAAGGTGTTGATAGAGTGTTGTTAAAGTCCGGGAGTAATCAATGACTTTTAATATTCTAAAAACAGTAAAAATCCTGGCCAGTTCGGCGGTATTAGCGTCAGCAGCATTGCTGGTTGGCTGTGGTCAGTCTGACGATCCAAATGGTCCGCTGAAGGTGGGGGTGATGGCGGGGCCTGAGGCCGATGTGATGAAAGTGGCCGTAGACATCGCCAGACAGGATCATAGTGTGGCTGTGGAGCTGGTTGAGTTCTCCGATTATGTCGCTCCTAACGTAGCGCTGTCCGATGGCAGTATTGATGCCAATGCATTCCAGCACCGTCCATACCTGGACAGTATGGTTCGTGACCGGGGCTTTAAGCTGGTTGCCGTTGGTAACACCTTTGTTTATCCCATTGCCGCTTACTCCAGGAAGCTGAAAGATATCAGTGAGTTGAAAGATGGTGCCAAAATCGCTATCCCGAACGATCCGAGTAATGAAGGCCGTACACTGATTCTTCTGCATCAGCGTGGTTTTATCACGCTGAACGATGTGAGTAATCTGGAAGCAACACCGGCAGATATCATTGAGAATCCACGTAACTTCCAGTTTATTGAACTGGATGCGGCTCAGCTGCCCCGCTCACTGGATGATGTGGATATGGCCTTTATCAACAACACCTATGCGGTACCTGCGGGTTACATCCCAACCCGTGACGCCCTGCTGGTGGAAGATAAGGACTCTCCTTATGTGAATATCATTGTTACCCGTGAAGATAATCGGGAAGACCCTCGTGTACTGGCCCTGGTTAAGTCGTATCAGACGGATGCTGTTGAAAGCAAAGCTGCGGAGCTGTTTAAAGGGAGTTCTTTGGCTGGTTGGAAGTAAATTTTCTACCTGCTGGAAGCGGTTTGCTTCCAGCATTATTATTTAGCTTTTCTGGCCTTGAGGCCGTTAACCAGCGTTAACCCTTCATGTAAAGTTACTATCATCTGCCTCTTCTGCGATACTGATACCGTTGGCCGATTGGTTCGTGCTTGCTCTTGTTTAAGAAGTTCAAGGTTCTTTATGACTTGTTGCGAAAGATGGTTGACCTTTTGAATGGTTATTTCTCTTTCACTTGTTCCTTCTCTTGTTGCTTTTTCTGTAAAATTGTCTTCTGCAGTTTGGCTGCCGGTGCTGTCGCAAGTTACCTCATCCGTATCATCAAAGGTTGATTCGTCGCTATCGTAAACAGTCGATTCGTCAGTATCGTAAATAGTTGAGTCGTCGGTATTGCTGCATGATGGTCCATCGGCTTTGGCTTTCATCTCTAAAAAGATGCTGTTGTTTTCTCTGCATGAAGAGGCTTCCTCCAAAGGTTCTTTTTTATTCTGGCTGGTTTTCTGTTCAATCCCGGCATCATGCTCAGCGTCATGGTGTGTTGAGGTTCTCTCCAAACCTGGAGGTTTTTGAGTGTCGGCAATTTTCTGTTGATTATCTGGCAAATAATGAGGATTGTTACCTGAACTTGAAAGAGTAAAGTTTATGGTATTTCCGGCTGAGTGTGAGGCGTCAACTTTTTCTTCGACCTTCAATTTTTTGCGTGGCCGTGGTAGTAGTATTTCAGGAAGTGGTTTTCGTTTATTTCTTACAGGTCGACTTTTTACTACGGCAAAATCTCTCCAGTTAAACAAATCTATTCTCTGAAAGTCCGGTGACATTGCATTAGATAACTCAACCCAAAGCGCCAAAAGGTAGTATCCATTGCGATGAACTGTAATATTTGGTCC
Source organism: Endozoicomonas sp. YOMI1 (assembly GCF_024606345.1). Classification (GTDB taxonomy): domain Bacteria; phylum Pseudomonadota; class Gammaproteobacteria; order Pseudomonadales; family Endozoicomonadaceae; genus Endozoicomonas. The sequence continues at coordinate 16,753 of NZ_JAHHPM010000181.1, read as the reverse complement.
GTCTTTCATTCCCTGGGTAATATCTTGTAGAAACGTGAAGTGATCTTCTTCATTATTCCTTCTTAAAAAATCTGAGAGTGTTTCTTTCTGTGGTCTAAATTTCCAGGCACTTTTCTCAATGAAATCGTGATATTTAAAAGCTTTTTCGATCATATCATAGGCAACTTCTTTCCTGGCATTATCAGACTGACATAATTTCCTCAGAATAGGCGCAGAGAAAAATCGTTTGACCAGCCTCGAGGTGTTCTGATTCACGGTATGGTCGGATAAACCGGTAAAACAGAAACGCTTGCCATCAAGAAGGTAGATGGCCTGATCAGTCCCTTCCTCTGGCGGGATTTTTTTTGAGCCAAAATAGATATCAACCTCCCGAAAGCCAAAGCTCCTGGCCTTCTTCAGCACGTCCTCGACACTTGAGGTTGGTTTGGTCACAAAGTCCTCGAAAGTTCTGGCTGCGGTAGATGTGCAATCAGTAGCTAATGGGTTGCCAACACTCAGGTCCATAATTTTATTCTCTTTAAAAAGTCCGGAAAATCCCATTCAGAGCTCTATTCATAGGCATACACCGGTCTCATATCTTGCTGAATTGGAAAATGGAGTTATCTATCTTTGGTTACGGTCCGGGTAAGCGCTATTGTTGCCAAGGCCTGAATGCAACTGCAGACAGTTTGAAACAGATCGTACGAAAAGCTAAATTTAGCTCTCGACTTTGTGGTTGACAAGAAAACAGGAATGGTTGAGAACTGTTTTAGTAGTGGTTTAGAGGTGTGCGGGTCAATCTATGCAATGCCCGGAATTTAGTAGAAGGGTTAACCTTCTACCAGGTGGGTAAATGCCGCTAAAGCCTCCGGATCTCCATGTTTGATTTTGTTCGCAATGACATAATGGAAAAAGTAATGGAAGTGTTCGTGATCCTGGGCCGCAAACAGGCACTCATCACCCGGTAGTACCGGTGTGTTTTCAACCTTTTTATCATCGGCCACCATGGCCATCACCCGGCCATCATTGTATAGACGCCAGCTGGTCACATGAACCAGAACAATCGTTTTAAACTGGTCTTCGGTCAGAATTGCATGGGTGCCAATGGTGTCAGGGATTTCCTGAATAATAACAGCTTCATCAGACTCTTTGGGTGGGTAGTAATGGACAGCGTTTTCCAGTTCTGCAATCTTGTGTTCTGGCACGTCGAAAAATGCATGGTCGTGTATCTTGTCAAAGTAACCTTCCCAGTGGCCGTTTAATGGGTCATTGAGCTCACGGGCAGGCACTACCTTGTTTAACCAGGGGATGAGGGCATCAATCGTGCCGTCTTTCATCAGTGCCCAACAGAGAATTTTCATGCTGAACAGCTTGCCCGGATTGGCATCATTGCTGTAGAGCATTTCCATGCCATCCAGTTCAGGCGCAATGCGGACGATCTGATGAAGGTTAACCTCGTCCAGAGGCTTGCGGGTGAATATATCGATGACATTGCCACTGTTATCATCGGGCTGATTTTTATCTTCAGGTTCTTTGGCCATGAACAATCCCGGGTAAAGCAGAGTCTTGTAAAAATGAAGGAGTTCAAAGCCCATATCGGCATGGTCGGACCATCCTGCACTATTGGTTACAGTGGGGGTAATAGCAATTCCACCTTCTAAATATGAACTGCCCAGCCATTTTGAACCGCTGGATCTTCGTTGGAATTCCTCGCAATAGTTCTGCTATTACTCGTTTAGAGCGGCAAAGGAAAAGCGAGAGCGGGAGCACGTTTATGAAATATCCGGGCTGAGGACACAAAGTGAAACACAGGGTCTTTTTTCTTCTCTGTGACTCTGTGTCTTTGAGGTTAAGTCAAAAATATTATCGCAACAGGAGTAAGGTACTGGCCAGGTTTCTGGCCGCCCGAATCAGGTTCTCCTCACCTTTTGCCAGGGCCTCGGACAGTGGGACAGCATCGTGAACAATCGGGAACAGGGCAGCAATGCCACACTCATAGACCGCTTCAACATCTGAACCAACAGAGCCTGCCAGGGCAATCACCGGAAGATTGAACTGTCTGGCAATCCGGGCAACCCCTAAAAGCGTTTTTCCCTGTGCGGTTTGTCCATCAATCCGGCCCTCTCCGGTAATCACCAGATCAGCACCGATAACTTTCTCTGCCAGGCCGACGGCGTCCATTACGATGTCAATACCCGGTTTCAGTTCAGCATCCAGAAAAGCCAGCAGGGCAGCACCCATGCCTCCGGCAGCGCCCGCTCCGGGCTGTTGCCCAACATCTTTACCAAGGTCCCGTTGCAGAAGGCTGGCATAGTGTCTCAATGCAAGGTCCAGTTGTTCCACCATCTCAGGAGTAGCACCTTTCTGAGGGCCAAACACCGCAGAAGCACCATTGGCTCCGGTGAGCGGATTGCCCACATCGCAGGCCGCAATAAACTCGATGGTCTGGAGTCGTTTATCCATCTTGCCAGTGTCAATGCGGTACAGATGTGACAGCGCTGCACCACCGCGGGGCAGCTCTTGGCCATCAGCATCCAGCAGTTTTACCCCCAGTGCCTGCATCATACCTGCGCCACCGTCGTTGGTGGCACTGCCACCAATGGCGACAATCATGCGCTTGATGCCCTGGTCCAGGGCACTGAGAATTAACTCTCCGGTTCCCCGGGTGGTACTGATCATTGGGTTGCGCTGATCCGCAGGTACCCGTTCAATACCTGAAGCCCCGGCCATTTCAATGACGGCAGTTTCGCCATTACCCAGCAGACCGAAGCAGGCCTGAACGGTCTCTTCCATTGGGCCGGTTACCGCAACATCAATCAGTCTGCCACCGGTGGCGTCCACCAATGATTGAAGCGTGCCTTCGCCACCGTCGGCAACCGGAACTTTGATGTACTCTGCATCCGGCAGAATCTGCTTAAAACCGGTTTCGATAGCCTGAGCTACTCGAGCCGCGGTAAGACACTCTTTGAAGGAATCTGGTGCAATAACAATTTTCATGGTCTATTCCCTCAGTATTGAAGAGTGCCATACATCAGTGTTGACGTAGCGACCGTGGAAAAGCGCAATAATAATGCCTGCCCGGTCCATGACATTGACATTATGCAGGGGGATAATCATAGTCCGTTGGACGATCTGTTGAGTTACAGGCTCCGTAGAAAAGTTTTTATATAAATAATCGGTCAAACGCAACGCCATTCAGCCTGTCTGCTTGAGGCTGCCATCAAAATAAAGGTTTTCTAGACAGACTTAAGGAGTGCTCCATGACAGAATTGAAATTGGACTCATTTGATGAGGGTTTGCATGTTGCCGTCATCGGAGCTTCCGGAGCTATTGGCAAAGCCATGGTCCATTGGCTGGAGCAGGTACCAACAGTTAACAGAATTTATGCCTTATCGCGCAGTGAACCTGAGTTTGACCGGGTGAATAAAACCGATTTTCAGTACCTGGATCTTCTGGATGAAAACAGTATTGCTAATGGTGCGGAGCAAATTTCGGAACCGTTGGATCTGGTGTTAGTCACCACAGGTATCCTCCATGAAGGGGAAGATCTGAAACCAGAAAAATGCATCAAGGATTTCCAGCCCGATCACTTTGCCAGAATCTTCGCCGTCAATACCACCGGGCCTGCCATGGTTGCCAAATATTTTCTTCCCAAGATGGCCAGAAACCGTAAGAATGTGTTTGCGGTTTTATCCGGCAGAGTGGGCAGCATTTCTGATAATCAATTAGGAGGCTGGTATGCCTACCGGGCATCAAAGGCCGCGCTGAATATGATCATCAAGAGCCTGGCCATCGAAATTGCCAGAAAAAACAAATCATCGATTATTGCTGCATTGCACCCGGGCACAGTTGATAGTCATTTGTCCATGCCGTTTCAGTCCGGTGTGCCTGGGGGCAAACTCTTTTCGGCGGACTACTCGGCAGAACGGCTTTTGCATGTGATTGATCAGTTGACACCAGGGGACAGTGGTCACATGTTTGCCTGGGATGGCGAAAAGCTGCCTTTTTGATGGTGCAAAACCTAAGGAGATAAGATGGTTATTATTCACTGGTTTCGTCAGGATCTCAGGTTGTCTGATAACCCCTCTCTGTTCGAGGCAGCTGAAAATGGCCAGGTTCTTCCGGTCTTTATTCTGGATGATCGCTCTGCCGGTCAATGGGCTCCCGGCAGAGCCAGCCGCTGGTGGTTGCACCACTCACTGGCAGCATTAAACGACGCTCTGAATGGTCGGCTGCTGGTGCTTCAGGGCGATGCTGCAAAAGTGCTCCCGGAAGTGGCGGTGGAATATAAGGTTGATGCCGTTTATTGGAACCGCTGCTATGAACCCTGGCGAATCCAGCGGGATCAGCAAATCAAGAAAGCCCTTCGAAATGACGGACTGGAAGTCAAAAGCTTCAATGGTTCCCTGCTCTGGGAACCATGGACTGTACTGAAAAAGGACCGTACGCCCTACAGGGTATTTACGCCTTACTATCGAAAAGGGTGCCTGATATCTGAACCGCCCAGGGAACCATTGCCGGTACCCAAAAAAATCAGGTGTGTTGCTACAACCTCGAAAAACGACATAAATGACCTTGATCTATTGCCTGCTGAAGGTTTTGTCCCCGCCCATAATCCTGAGTCTGCCGGTGAGGCAAAACAGGTGCGCTGGGACCATAATCTGTATGCCTACTGGTGTAAGCAGGGCAGAGGGGTCGGTGAGACAGCGGCAAAAAACAAACTTCAGGATTTTCTGGGCAAGGGGCTGAATGGCTATAAAGTAGGGCGTGATTTCCCTGCCAGACGCAACATTTCAAAACTGTCTGCCCATCTTCATTTTGGCGAGATATCCCCCAATCAGGTCTGGTACGCGTCGGCTGCGGCGGCCACCGACAGTAATGTGGAGACAGACCTGGACTGTTTTCACTCAGAGCTGGGCTGGCGTGAGTTTTCTTACTACCTGCTGTACCACTTCCCAACACTGCCGGAGGAAAATTTTCAGCCAAAGTTTGATGGCTTTCCCTGGCAGGATGATCCTGAAAAACTCACGCGATGGCAGAAGGGACTGACCGGCATCCCCATTGTTGATGCCGGGATGCGCGAACTCTGGCAAACCGGGTTTATGCACAACCGGGTTAGAATGATCGTCGGCTCATTTCTGGTCAAAAACTTATTGCAGCCATGGCGGCATGGGGAAGCCTGGTTCTGGGACTGCCTGGTGGACGCTGATCTGTCCAGCAACTCGGCAAGCTGGCAATGGGTGGCGGGGTCAGGTGCGGATGCGGCACCCTATTTCCGGATTTTTAATCCCGTTAGCCAGGGGCAGAAATTTGATCCCGATGGGGACTATATACGGCGATATGTGCCTGAGCTTTCCGGTTTACCGGATAAGTATCTGTTTGCGCCCTGGGAAGCCGGCGACAATGTACTTTATCAGGCAGGTGTTGTCTTAGGGGAAAATTACCCAACGCCTATCGTCGATTTGAAAAAATCCCGGGCTAAAGCGTTAGAGGCGTGGCAGGCCATTCGAACTCAATAAGTTGGCATTATATCGAGTTTAACGTATGCTCAAATGCTTACACTGGTATGGGCGACCTTCTCTAATAAGGTTCAAAGCTGTATCAAAACTCAAAGCCGGTCTATTCCCATCATTAATATTCTTTTTAAGGTAATCTTGACAAAGATAAGCTCTGTAAACTATCTCATCCAGAGGTAGGCCATCGGATTCCGAGCTTGAAATTGTGTTATTCAAAAAATGATTTCCAATACTCATCATCTGAATCCACAACAAGCAACGGACATATCTGTAACGAAAGAGCCCCCTGTAGCAACTGCATCGGTGGATGTTAAATTCGGGGATACATTCAGGACCATATACCCTCAAAATGCAGATGAATGATGATTCAGAGAGTAAAAAGAACTCTTCTTATTACACGGGAGGAGGACTGAAAACAGGAGAATTTGAAAAATACGAGTTATTTAGTTTGGAGCAGCTATGAACATGAATGCAGTCGTCAGCCGTCCGATACTGCCTCTGATGGGCAGTACCCATGGCGGAGTTGCGGATAGCGGTAGCAACCGAGTGTTGTGGGGCGGTTACGATGTCAGCAATGCTCAGGGGCTGCCGGAAAACCGCGGGCGTATTCGGTTCTTAGAAAACCGTGTTTGCAGTGATTGTGGCGGATTGCCACGAAGGGTAGTACAGACAATGTGTGGCCGTTTGCTGTGCAAGGACTGTAGCCAGTACAGAACCTTGACACTACCGCCAGGTCGATTATGTCACAAGTGCTCAGCTGATAATAAGCCTGATACTCCAGAAAACATAAGTTATTGCAAGTTGGTTAACGTTGATAATTTTATGGGACGCATAATCGGTAAATTTTACCTCAAGTGTCCATTTGCTGGCTGTCAGTGGCAAGGTACCGTGGCTGAGCTTTACGGCCTGCACGAAGATCATCATCTTACCGTTTGTTCCCTTAAAAATCTGTGCAGGCTGGCCATTCAAAGGCAACTCTCCCGGAAAAAAATTCTGTTAAGCGAATATGCGGCATTGTCTCTGCCTCTGACTCCGCAATTGATACAGTATCTGGCTTTTGCGCCGGCTTACATCCCCAGCAATCAGTCAGCCAAAGCCTATGTAGAAAGGCATTTTGGGACAACAGATACCAGTGGTTTGCTGGCTTATTTGTTTCTCAATAGCAAAGGGCGGGTGATTACCCTGGGACATACGGTCATGAACGACCCCTGTGATAAACCCAAAACAGAAACCGCAAGGCGTTCGGTCATCAAGCAGGCCGTGAACCTCAACGCGAGCCTGGTGCAATTTTATTATCGCCAGGACAATTGGACTTCACAGAGCACAAACACGGGTACGGTAATTGCCAGTTTGAGGGAAGAGCCATTTTTCCAGCATGTTTTTGCATTGAAGCATATCGGCTGTGTGCAACTTTGGAAAGCTACTGTGCCACATAAGGACCTTGTGTGAAGAAAACCAGTGTAAGAAAACTACCCGAAAAAAATACTATTTGATCCGATTGGAACTCAAGGCTTCTACAGGCCCACCGTAAACCATTGTGATTTTAAACTCATTTCGCAACCTCTGCGGAATATGATCTTGCATGAAGCGCTCTACTTCGGCGAGCAACATCTGCCTTTCTTCCTGGCTGCAATCATAATCAGCCATCACCTTGAACTTAAGTTGGTCTCTGGTTTTGCCAGAGGTTGACAACGAACAAATGCGCGCATTGTTCCAAAGCAGAGGGCCGACGAGTCCCATCAACTCTTTCTTCATGTCATTTATATGGTTCTTTTCGGTATTTGTGGATGAAATACCCACGGTTTCAGGGTTACCATCGTCTCGTAAAGGTTCGCTGATTCCATCACGTTGAGCGCTCGGTACCGGAAGTTCCACATTTCTGTTTGTTATAGGTTTAGTACCATTGGTCGACATTTTTTCTTCTTGCAGGCATAGTCCCGGATTCAGGCCAGGAGTCGGAAGCACGCTGCCAAGTGCAACGACGGGGGGAGATGGCGAACAATCAACCGGAACCGATGGGGTAACATAATCGGTGAGTTGTGATGAAGTGGCTCCAGAGTTTACATTTTGCATAATCAGTTCCTCATGGTGAAACTGAGCTAACGTTACGAATGCCTTACATCACGTTGAAAGTAGGTAAACGTAAATTCTTGTCTGTCCTTTTTTGCTCTTTCTGACAATCATGGCATTGCGTCCATCCATCACATAGCTCATCAGCCCGATGTTATCCCTTGGCATGGCTTCCGGTGATTGACAGGTGTTAACTTCAAGTCCACTTATAAAGAGATCCCAGGGGTTTTCTGTCAGCTCCAGGGTTTCCCCCGGGGACAACAGCTTGTTACTGGCTTCCTTGCTGAAGTTACTGAAATTCGCCCCCCAACCTGCTTTGAATTGGTGGTATTTCTGGTAAACGGCCTGCAAGTGTGGATTGTTCAGCGGTGACTGCCTGGTCTCTTTTATTTTGAATATCGTGTTTCGCAATACAATCAGTTGTCCAATTGGCAGCGACCAATCAAATCCCGCCTGACTGGTTAAGCCGATCCAGTATACCGGTACACATTCTGGTCAGCCCGTTCATTAACGATATCAACGGAAATGTGTTGTTATTGGCCCCAAGATTTAACTGACCATTGACATTAAAAAAATCTTTGCGGCTTATATTGGTATAAGCGCCAACAGGGTAGAGTGCTTCACTGAGATGCTCATCATTTATATGGTTCAGGTAGCAGTCAGCCGGGTCATATTTACCTTTGGGGAGCAGATCAAACCCCGGCTCACCCTGCTGCAGTGCCGTCCAGTAGAGTATCTCCTGCGCTACCCGGTCAAGCCATGTCTGGTACTCGTAATCGTCCCGGCCCAGGAGGGACTGGAGGTGGCCGGGTGGTGAGGACATAAGACCGGACAGGAATCGGTTGCAGGCCGATTCAACAAATATGGCCGTTTCCCTGATTGCCTGAGGGTTTTTGTAGTGATAACCGGCAAAGCCCTGGCGTAAGCGTGACCGTACCAGCACCGCGGATAGAATAATCTCACAGATGCTATTGGCCAGGGCAATGCGCTGTGACACTCTGGGCGAATAACAGTAGTCCAGGGTGTCTTTCTGCCGTAAACAGCTCTGGATATCCCCGAAGGTCTCATAATCACCAAGGTCGCGCATCCCGCAGTGGCCAAAATCAATCTTTTCGGTAGCCAGGGTATTCCATGCGCCCAGTGTGCCAGAATACACATTGTTATGATGTTCATTCATGGCCGCATGCAGGGCGACCCAGCCTCGCCCTGACCTTGTGTCGTGTAGACACTGCATCATACTGGTCGGCACCAGCCCCATGCTGGTCATGTAACCGGCATCGTGACAGGCTTTGAGGATTCCCTCCTCCGGGCGCTGCCAGGGGATGTTATCTGCCGTTGCTGGCGAATGTGCATAATGGGCATAGGCGGCAGGTGCTTCGTAGGAAAATACATTGATGTACTGCTGGCCATTGCTTTCGGTGATCTCCACCGGGTCATCAAAATCGCCAATCAAACACTGCAGTTCGTCGCCCAGGGGGAGCTGCATAAAGGCCCTGAACTGCGGTAGCACACTCTCAAACCTTAGCTCCGGAGTTTCGGCGATGACTTTATAAAGCAGTCCCTCCCTGGCCAGCGTGTCAAGAGGTTCCCCGGCTCTCTGGAATTTAAAATAGACGGCCTGGTCACCTTTGGTTTTACATTGAACCGTCCGTCCACCGACTGTCCGGATTGCTGAGCCGTTTTCTGCCCTCAGTTCTTTGGGTAATGGCTGCTGCCTGAACGATGAAGGCATGTGCTCAGCAATATATCGATTGATCCTCTTTCCGGCAGCGGGATTTGGCAGCACGAATCCGGTGGCCTGGTGAGCGGTTGAAACCAGCGGCATCAAAAACAGATTGATAATCGCAAAACTTACAGGAGACTTTTGGCAAACCAATGGGGCAGCCGTTACCTGGGCAGGGAAGGTATAATCCGGGGCATCTAATGATTCAATAAATCTGAGCTTGTCGTTCAATGGGAAATCGGGATCGGACAAAACTCTTAACTGCACACCGGTTGGCACATAGGGCAGTTTGTTACTTTTGATTAACTGGTGCAACAGCGGCTCTGATGATTTGCATGTCTTCATCAAAGTGCCAGCTTTGAATGATGTGATCATTTTTTTATTGACAGCTACTTTGAGGCAACAGCCATTGAAGTCGAGGTTTTCACTGGGGATATGTTGCAGTGCGGATATGTCTTTTTTCAAGACTATGTCCAGAAATTCCCCATTTTTCATTATATCGGGTACATTTTCTAACGCATCGGTTGACAGACTACATGCCAATAAATAAAGCTCTCTGGCTCTGTCATTATCAACAAAAGATGAAAAGCTAAAATAAGAAGCAAATAAAAGTGGAGAACGCCTGTACTCTTTGTGGGTACACAGTGATTTGAGAAAATCATATGTAACATATTCCTCTGGAATAGAACTCAATAGTGATTCACCGTATAGACAGGCAGTACGATATAAATCTATTCGCTGTTCTTTTGTCAAATGTCCAGGAAGTTCGGTTACCCAATCTCCGTTTTTACAATATAACTTGCATATTTCAAATGTTTTAAATGCTTCCGGGATATATTCAAATGCACTGAGATGAATACTCAAAGCCTTTTGGCACAGTTCCGGGGTTTTCATCTTTTCAGGAACATAACGTAACGCATTGCCATTTTTATTACAGGCTGATTCACACAGCTCTGCAGTTATTTTATCCACTGGGCAAAACCCCAAAGACCCGAGCCGTTCGATTGCAGTGGTTATCAGCTTGTCACTGATGGGTTTATTTTTTGGGTAATAACACAGTGCCGTGAAATAATTTTTACAGGAAACTTCAAAACGAGCATCCGTTCTTTCTTCCTCGGGGATGAAACTGATAGCGTATCCATCAATTTCATTGAGTGAGTCAAAAAAGCCATCATCCAACCACTGCATGATCAGCTCATCAGGTACATGACGAAGTTGATGAATATTTTCAAGTGCCATAGCCCTGCACAATTCATCGGTTTTCATGGTATCGGGTACATATTGAAAATTCTTGTAATCGATCTTGCAGGCCCTTAAACACAAGTCAGGCGTCAACTTGTCTAAGGGTATTTGCTTGAAAAACTCAGGTCTGGCTTCGATCAGCAAGGGCAAGTCTTCAAAGTCAAGCTGAGTAAGATCTGTATTTTTCGGCACATGCCTGAAGTATTTGATAAGGAGTTTACAATCACTGACGGGTAAACTCTGTCCGTTGGCAATACACTGGGCATATCTTTTCAGGGAATCTTTTAATTCATGGCTCAGATTGCCCTGTGGGAAATATGCGGAGCCATTTTCACAAGGGTTGACTGGCACATGCCGCCTGGCAGATGACTTATGGCATTGGCTGACCCTGTTTTCGATGATGGAAGGTTCAGGCCTCTTAATACCTATAGAGCTGAAGCTGTTAGGGGTAGTGTACGGTAAAATGTCTGGCGCCCCTGGCTGATAACTGTCATTAAAAGTTGATTCGCTCTGGCGGGCAATGGAGGGTGACCCATGCTTCTTACTGATGGGTGAGGGGCCGTTATCTGCACTGCTATCGGGTGCATCTTTCACACGGTATTGTAGCCAGGGTTGCCCTGATGGATCCCCGAGGGGGCTCTTGTTCGGGACTTTGTCAGTAACTTCCCGGTTTTGCCAGTCAGCAGGGCGAAAAGATGAGTTCGACTGAATGTTCATTTGAAGGCATCCTTCTTTTATGGAATTTCATTCGATTTCATCTTGATAGAACATAAATCCAGCAAAAGGTTCCTGCCAAAATCAGAGGCCAGATCTTGTATGCTTGAGAAATATCCGTTTTCAATACATCAATAGTTCGGACACTTTTTCTCGAAAATATCCTGTGACGTGTAAATCAGCGAATATTATATAGATACCAATATTTGCTGATTCAAATACTTCATGAACGACATAGTACAGAATGCTTTGGACGCTATGCCTATGCTGAAAAAGCCACAGAAAATCTTCATCCTATTACTTCTTTCAGCACTTGTCGTATTTTAGGGAAAGGCTACCTTCCGTAATCTGAGCAGATACTCATCAATGAGCGAAAAACGATTTAGCCGTTGGTACGGCCGATCATTTGACTTCTCCATGTTTAACTGTCTGATGTTGTCAGATCCACTTTCAAAGGCCGGTGAGCTGATTGCGGCTCTTGATGCGAGCTTCATGACCAAAAGCGGCAGCCACACGGAGGGGCTTGGAAATTTTTGGCGTGGCTGCACTGGTCGAACAGAAAAAGGTCTGGAACTCTCTTTACTCAGCGTGGTTGATCTTACTGCCAATACTGCTTATGCACTGGAAGCAAAGCAGACAGTGGATCAGAAAGGCAAAACCCGGGTTGATCTCTATGCCGAGCAGGTGGTAGCACAATCTGGAACATTGATTAAGCTGGGAATCAAATATCTGGCTGTAGACGCTTATTATTTCAAAAAGAAATTCATATCTCCGGTTGTTGAGACTGGTCTGCATATTGTTGGCAAGTTAAGGTCGGACGCAGATTTGGTGTGGCCTTATACTGGCCCGTACTCAGGTAAGGGCCGCCCCAAGACATATGATGGCAAGGTAAGTATTGAAAAGGACTTGGAGCGATTTAAGTTCATTGGCAAGCTGGCTACTGGTGAAGATATCTATACAGCAAGGTTGTACTCAACGTGCCTGAAATGTTGGATACGTGTCGTTATGTTGAGATTTCAGCAAAAATCCAAGGCTAGTTACGCCCTGCTGTACTCAACCGACACCGAGCTTGATGCCATGACACTGATCAAGTACTACAAAGCACGGTTTCAAATTGAATTTTTCTTTCGTGATGCCAAACAATTTATGGGACTGACGGACTGCCAGTCCCGCCGAAAAGAAGCGATTCATACTCATATTAATGCATCATGCGCTGCATTGAATGCACTGAAACTAGAAGACAGAAGAAAGAAAAACATTGACGTTGAAACGGTAATTTCAATTTCAAGTTGGAAACGCCTGAAATCCAACCAGCATCTACTGTGCAGGGTTTTTAGCAAGTTAGGATTATCCCTGAATGATGAAAAAGTCATGGACGCCTATAACCAGCTCAGTACCTATGGGGCCATTGCTGCATGAAAGTGTCCGAAGTATTGATACATCAATAACTGTTCTGTCACGAGCCTGTGGGCCAAAATAATCCTCAAGCACCTTGTTGTACTCATGTTGGTTTTTTTTATGCCTTTCCATGTTAGCGGAAAAATCGCTCAGCCAATTTTTCTCTTCGGGTTTTTTAGTCAGCAATTTCATAAATTCCACCGTTGTTAAATGGCTAACAGCGACATTCTTATGGGTCAAACAGTGTTTTGCTATTGATAATTTACGCTCTTCTGAGCATTCTTCCCAGAATTTATGAGCATAATCCCGGTACCTTTTAAGGTGGAATCGACAGAGATTAGCTCTGTAAACTATCATATCATCCAGCGGCAGGTCGTCTGATACCGAGCTTGAAATTGTGTTATTTTTTATTCTATCACTACTTGCCTCAGAAATGGTCTTCCAGCAATCGTCGTGCTCATCCGCGCTGTTGATTTTGATGGCAGATTCTAAGCATTCATTATCGGATTGAGGGAACATAACAAGGTTGATAACATTTAAAATTAACGCCAAAACCGCTTCCCGGGAAAAATCATTGCTCACGACACATCCGAGATTAATTAATTCTTCAAATGGATCACCTAGTTGCCCCGGATAATTCCCTTCTCTCAGGAAGATGTTTCTGAAATCAAAGTACAAATCCCGGAAATCTTTGACTTTACGATCATAGAATTCCGGATTATTTCTGACAAAATTTATTGCATTGTCAACATCTGTAAAATTAATTTCAAAAAGGTCCTTAACAATTTTACAAAGTTGATGTGGATAAGCTCTGATGATTTCTTCAATCCGTTGGGACAGAATATCCCGGCTTAAATCATCCAAAGGTGAGTAGAAATGGCGTAGAAAATGATTTTTTACCATCACTTTCAGCCATTGTTCCAGATTGAACTCATTCTGCTGATTAACACAAGACTGATATATGATTCGGGCAAGCTGTCGTGTATTGTCAAATACCCGCCCATTTAGACAAGTTTTAGGGTGAAAACGAGCATTGTCTAATACCGATGATGAAAACCGCTCACCTTCAAAAGAACAATTACCGAAAAAGACATCTTTAACAGTGGCACTGCTTAACAGCTCTGCATTGAATTTACATTCCTTAATATAGATTGATTGCAACACTGTTTTATTCATTGAACAGCCGCTGAAATCAATCCCACGTAATTCTTCCGACCCTTTCAGCTGCAAACCATCCAGGGAATCCAGCTTTCCTTCCAATAGTTGTGGGTTTTGCTCAACCAGTAACTGAATGCCCTCTTCGCCACAAGCCTTGATAAGACTTTTGATATTTTTGTCAACCTTGCTGCCTTTAAAGGTTAACTCATAGTAAAGGGCTGACCAGGATTGCCGAAAAAGCTGTTCCAGCGGGCGCCCGTCGGGCCAGTGGCTATAGCGTTTCTTCAGCATACGCAACAGATGTTGCTGATCTTTGGGGGAGCTGATCTCAAGTTTTTTCAACTCGTCAAGCAAAGACAGAGGATTGGAAAAACGAGTCTCCTGACCCTTAGCGCCATGAATCACTCTCCTGTAGTCATTCGTTGACTGGGCAATGATTTTCTCATTACGCGCGAAGGCGTCCAGATCAGGGAATGGCCGCTGATACTGGTCGTGATCTGGAAAAATATCTCCATCCAGACGGCCAAGTGCTTCAGATTTCAAGATCATGGACATCGCCCCTGTAAATTCCCTCTCGGACTTATCCACCAGATTCTCCAGGATTCGGGAAAATACATAATGAGTGTCGTATTTTAACCTTTCGTCCATATGCCCGGCATTCCCAAACGGTTTCATCCCCATCTGAGTACGTCGCTCAAAGGAACTCAGGGCACCTTCATTTTTCAAGCTATCGAGCATAACCTGTTTACTGTCCCGTTCCCGGTCTGCATAAAAGTTTATATTGTGCCCGGGGCAGAACTCCCGAGCGGGGTTTGCCATAATGCCATGAGGGAACCCCCGGCGGTAATGCACCAGACGTCCTGCGCGAATACGACAATGGATTTCCCAATCGAGCAGATCTTCGTCACTGAGGTGCAGAAACTGTTTAAGAAACGCTTTTTTGCGGGTGTTTACCGGGGTATTGATATCCGCTGCCACGGCAAGGTTCATATCACCAAGGCAACCGTGATAGTCGGCCAAGGCATCCAGCCATTGTTCCTCCAGGTCGGTGGTACCCGGTCGCTCCCCATCAATGCCCAACCCTGCCAGTTCCCTGAACAGTGCTTCAACCACCGCTTTACTGTGTCCCGGAAAGGTGATGGTCAGTTGATTTTCAAAGCTAAGGGCATCCGGCAGGTTTGGAGGAGAAAACAGAATACTGCCGCCTTCACAGACGGCCGCTTCGAGTTTGACAGCTCGTACCGGTGAGGCAGTCAGGTCGGCCCAATCCAGTTGTTGCTGATTCAAATAGCTGACGCTCTGGCCTGTCAGTTTGGCAAAACCGTGGCTGAATTCAGCCAGTGGTATTTTTGCTGTAACCTCTTCGCCGGTTCTTGAACTGACTCGTGCAGGCAGCTTAGGGGCAGGCAGGGGAGTTTGGATGCGTGGCAGTTTTGCAATGGACGGCACGTCGGCGGTTAACGCTGCCCGGCACTTGTTAGCAATGTCCTGAAGAATCATCACGGTCTTATCAATGGTATCGTGATACTTTTCGTACCATCGTGTTTTATCTCTGGTCAACTGCTCCGCCATGCCCTCACACTCATTGGCCAGGCTGGTCAGGTCACTGCGCCAGTCGCGGTAATGATCGGCATGTTCGGAACGATTCAGGGCTAAGTTGGTATATTGAACCCGGCTGGCCAGACGGTGCAATCCCCGTTCCAGGGCCAGGTTTTCAGCCAGTTTATTGCCGGCTTCCGGGGACAGCTTGAGGGTCATCCGGGTGATGGGTTGGTCATTGGCATCCAGTAACTGGCTAATGCCGATTTGTCCGCCCCGGATATCCCGGCCTTTGACCGGCAGCCAACCGCCCCGGATACCCGCCGCCTCTATCGCCTTGTACTCCGCCATGGATATCCGCTCACCCGCCTCCAGGCTGTTAGGCAAGCGGGTGGTAAGCCAGGCAATGCGATCGTGAATGGTCTGCCGTAACCAGCTGCGGTCACCAGGCAGAAAACCGCTGTGTTCGATCATCCGGTCCAGGGCCTGCCAGTCAACCTGGTCCAAGATATCTTTCAGGGTATGGCCCAGCAAGTCATCATCCAATTGCGCGAGAATATCGACGCAGGGGTTGTCGAGCGGGAAGGAGTTCATGGGTGGCGCCCGGGGATCCCGCAGTTTTTTCAGCAGCACGGGCATGGAGGAAAAATCATCCGCTTTGGGGGCGGGCTCTGGTTTCTCAGGACATGGGTAGCGAGTCGCCAGCCCGGCAAAGTCCCAGTGGCACATCACCGGCTCCCCTTCCGGGATCAGTTCAATGCCTTCCCAGTCAGTGTTAACCATATTTTCGTTACCGACAATCACATTAATCAGCAGTAATCTGGCCCACTGCCCGGAAGACAAAGAGCGCAGGGTGTCTCCTCCCCGCCCCTGAGCTTACCCTGCCATTCACCGGGGACAGGACTGACCAGATAAAAATGATCCTGTTCCTGATGGACAAAGCTCTCCGGTACTGTGATGCCCAGCTGCCGGGCGAGGTTGGCCATCAGTACCTGGTTTTGCGCACTTAGCTCACAGCTGGTCGGTTTGATGTAATAGACCTGTTGGTTAACCGGGTCGTTATACAGCCCCCTTGGCCAGCTTCCCTGGCACGCTTTTATATCCGCCGGTGGGGTCAGTTGTGCCAGGGAGAAGGAGGGGGCCGGTGGCTCTGCCAGGTGGTCGGTGTAAGGCGAGATTAACCCCCGGATAGCAGCGGACTGTTTACCTATGCTAAATAGCTGATAACTGAATGGCCAAGGATGGTGCTCCCACCGCTTTTTTGTGTTCTCACACTGGCTGGCGGCACCGGTGCTGAAGAAATGTTCGCGCTGTGCGGTACTATCCTGCAATGCTATCGGATACCAGAGGTCTCCCTGACTGGCAATCACCTGGCAGACCTCTTTGGCCAGCCTGCGCCACTCTTCCCTCTGTT
>NZ_JAHHPM010000014.1 GCF_024606345.1 Endozoicomonas sp. YOMI1 | reverse complement strand
GTATTTTGCGAAATTTGCCGTACATCCATACTGTCGCTTTTTCTTCCGGCAGTTTCTTAACCTGTTCTGCCGTCATCTTGATGCCGTATTTTTTTTGCCGTCCTCGTTTCTTTACGGTGGGTGTTGGCGGCAAGGCATAGAGAGCCCGATTTGAAGGTATCCGGCCGGGGCGGCCATCCTGCAACAACCTCTATGTTCCCTGAGGATTACTTGATGATCTGAAGAGAGCATGGCAACCATCTCGAATTTGGTCGTTGGAGATGGTTGCTTTTAGCAGATTATGCGCCGGAACTATTGTGCTTATAAAACTCTAAAGTCGAGGCATAAAAAGAGAAAGAAAAAAAGAGCTCACAAGAGCTCTTTCAGAAGTAGAGAGTTGATCAATCAGATCAATTGGTTCCGGCATTCTCCAGAAGTAACATAGCTTCCTGCTTCTGTTCATCACTGCCCTGCTCCATAACTTCCTGCAGGATTGCAGAGGCCCCTTCCCTATCCCCCATGTCCATATAAGCCCTTGCCAGATCAAGCTTGGTGGCAACCTCATCACCTTCGGAGAGGAAGTCCAGGTCATCATCCAGAGAAGCTTCAAGGTTTGAACCACCCTCATCAGAGAAAGCTGCCTGACTATCCCGGGCAAGCACATCGTCTGCCTCAGCACCAAAATCAAGGTCATCCAGATCATCAAGCTCACTGGTCTCAAACTGTGCAGCGGCTTCAGGCTCTTCATCCAGATCAAAATCATCCAGATCAAAGTCCAGATCATCCAGAGAGTCATCCCCCTGCTCATCAGCATCCAGCTCAAGTCCATCCAGATCAAGGTCTGGCATCTGATCAATCTCGTCCGGCGCTGAAACACCTTCAAATGCGTCAGGGAACCTGGCCTTGAAGACCTCCGCTTCACGCATGGCAGCATCATCACCCGCTGCCTCCAGATCGGCTAATACCTGATTAAACTTATCAAGATCGCCACTTTCTGAATGAACCTCAAGAAGCTTCAGCTTAAGGTCAGATCTTCCCGGTTCATTCAAAATTGCCTGAGTCAATAGTTCCTCAGCCTGGTTCAAACGACCATAGGCAATATAAATATCTGCTTCACTCAGCGGGTCTTCGGTCTGCTGAGTCGTTTCCCCGTCTGCTTCTTCATCAGTGATCGAATTATCGATGGCCAGCGCTTCATCAAACTTAAGTTCATCCTCTGCGCTGGGAGAGGCTGTTGGCTTTGGGGAGGCATCAATCGGTGCCTCCTTGTTCAAATTGATAGGTTGAATGTCAACATCTTCATCGTCCAGTGCTTCCTGCTGTTTCCTGCGCCGCTGATAAAAGAGCCAGCCAGCTCCTCCCAAAGGTATCAGAGCCAGAAGCAGCAACAGTAGTGGGTTACCAAAGAGCGTATCCATCATACCTGGCCCGGAAACTGTCTCAGACTGGCGCTTCATGGGTGAGGCAGGTACTGACCGGGACTGATTCTGCAAGGCAGCCATCTGATCATCTTTCATGGCAACCAGGCGCTTCAGGGTAGCAATCTGATCATCAAGATCTTTCAACCTGCTCTTGAGCTCAGCATTCTCCCGGCTCAGCTTATCAAGCTGTTCACGGGTCATGGCCAGCTCGGTCTGCAACACGGCATTGCCACCGGCAGCATCCCCACCAAGATCCTGCCCACGTCCGCTGGCTGCATCACCGGAAACGATGGCCAGCTGACCATCTACAGACTTTCGGGAATCCGTGGAGACGGATGACGTTCTCCTGGTAGCATCCAATTGAGCAACCTGGCTGCGCCCCCGCCACTCACGATTCTGTCTGGCTACATCAGCAACCGCTTCACGGACCGTCAAACTGGTAATATCATTGCGCCCCGGAATCCGCAAAACTTGCCCGCTCTTGAGGCGATTAATATTGTTATCAATAAATGCCTGGGGGTTGCCACGCTGAATCGCCAGCATGGTTTGCTGTACCGTCACTTCGGAGTCGGGACGCACTCTCTCAGCAATTTCCCAGAGGCTGTCATTTCTGTTCACACGATAAGTACGGGATTGGCTATCGGCCAAATCTGAAAAGGCGTCATCACGACGGGAAGAAACCCGCTGAACCTGTTGCCGCTGAATGGAGTCACGATATTCAATGGCTTCCCGTGACGGCGCATAGTTGCGGCTTATCTTGTTACTATTTGCCCTGGGCGGCTGGTCCCACACAGGGTTAGTTCCATAATGGGGCGGAATGGATGCGGGCTTGACAACAGGCGCTGAAGTTTGACCATTAAAGGCTGGAGGATCAAGGAGAAGCGTATATTCCTTCAACAAGCGCCCACTTGGCCAGTGCACCTCAACCAGAAAATTAAGATAAGGCTCATGGACTGGACTATCACTGGTGATCTTGATCAACCCTCTGCCATCAGGGCCAACTTTGGTAGTAAACCGAAGATTATTCAAAATGAAAGGACGCTCTACACCAGCCCGCTCGAAGTCTGTTTTGCTGGCCAGGTTAGAGAGGATCTCGTTGCGAGTGAGATCATTGACCTGCATTAACTCTATCTCAGCCACCAGGGGCTGATTCAAAGCAGAATACAGCTTCACCTCCCCCAGACCCAGCGCATGGGAATTAATTGAAGCGATCCCCCCTGCCAGCGCTGACATCACTACGACAAGTTTTTGCAGTTTCATCGTAAATCCTTGTTTTATGCGTAGACTGTTTGAGCCCCTTCTGCCTTAAGCTGGAGAGAAAGCAGCCCCCCCTTTCTCTAAACAGCAAGGAAACCCAAGCAGTTAGACTAAGTTATCACTTAGCAAAGTCTTTTATCAATAACCCAATCAATTCAACAGCATGAACAGCACTCCTCTTGAAGCTATCGGCCACCATCCAGAAACTCAAGTCGGTTGCATAATCTGACTGCTGCCGGAGCTTGCCAATATGCAGCTGATCACTCCCCGCAGCGTCTTCAAGGGTGGGTAAATCTGAACCATCAGCCACTGATATTTCGGGAAGTTCTGTTAGTAAAGACTGTATTTCCTGAATATCAACCGGTTGGACAGTATCCAGATCAACAACATAGCTGTCACCAAAAAATACCGGGGCTGTGATGCAGGTCACACGAATGTCCAACTCCTCTCCCAGGGCCACCAGAAGTTCATTGTGCATATTGGCTTCATTGCCGATTTTCTCACTCTCTCCGATACCATCTTCCGGAATCAGGTTGTAGGCCAGGCGAGCGAAAAGATCTTCATGCTCTACCGGCTTGCCGTTAAGCAACTCAATGGTTTGCTTACGCAGGGCATCGACACCCTTGTTACCAAGGGCAGCGACCGGCTGCATAACCACCAGATTGATACGGCTGAGGGTGAATCGCTGGTGCAGCT
This sequence comes from Endozoicomonas sp. YOMI1, assembly GCF_024606345.1. GTDB lineage: Bacteria > Pseudomonadota > Gammaproteobacteria > Pseudomonadales > Endozoicomonadaceae > Endozoicomonas. The sequence continues at coordinate 6,730 of NZ_JAHHPM010000014.1, read as the reverse complement.
TTTGCAGCAGAGGCAGTAAGCAGGCAACAGCAGATCCGGGTACGGCAAAGTAACGATTATCTATCGCCTCTTCGATAAAATGCTTATTCAAGTCAACCATGACCGGCACGGTATATCCCTGGGATGCAGCCCCCTTTGCAGCATCAATAATAACACAACCACTCTCAACTGCCCGGGTCATCAATTCCGCATTTCGGTGACACCCGGCTGGCATCACCAGAAAATCAGTGGCGGAAAAGTCAGCTTCATCAGCGGGAATAAACTCCAGTGTTTCTCCATGAAACTCAACGGAGCCTAAAGCCTGTGCAGACTCAACGAGCGGATAAAGGCTCATTACCGTTAGCGGCTCACCATCAAACAATGATTCTTCCAGTTGCCGAACTAAAGTTTCACCGGCCAGTGTGTCGGCAGCGCAAATAGCAATATTGTATGTTCGGTTCATGGATAGAAGGCCCCGCAAGCCAGAGAAAGTATGGGGATCGTTGACATTTTCAGCCAAAACCACACAAATGATAAAAAACCGTCGACTTTATACAGGGCGCTGGTATCAGGCAAGCAGTTTCAGGCAGTTCCTTTGGAAAAGTTGCTGGCAAAGTCTGTCAGCTGTTGTTCCTTTAACACAATAAATTCGTTTTATGGTTATGTTTTATTGTTACAAAGGTACAAAAATGCTTCGTACCATTAAACTATCATGATTCCGGGCAGAAACAGGTTGTTTCATATTCTGCAGGCTCCGGTATGCATTCCCACGCAGAGCATGGGAACGAGGAGGGTGTGTTGTATGGGTATTGGCGCTTTTCTGCACTAGAGCAGTATGGTCAACATACGACGCAGTGGCTCTGCTGCTCCCCACAACAGCTGATCTCCCACGGTAAATGCTGTCAGATAGTCAGGCCCCATATTCAATTTGCGCAGGCGGCCCACCGGAATATCCAGACGGCCAGTGACCGCAGCAGGTGTCAACTGATGCATAGTCTGTTCCCGGTGATTTGGGACCACGGATACCCAGTCATTGGCACCGGCAATCATCGCTTCAATATCCGCCATGGGAATATCGTTACGCAGTTTGATGGTCAATGCCTGACTGTGACAGCGCATGGCTCCAATGCGAACGCAAACACCATCCACCGGAACCGGTGAATCCTGGCGCCCGAGAATCTTGTTGGTCTCTGACTGAGCCTTCCACTCTTCACGGCTCTGGCCATTATCCAGCTCTTTATCAATGTAAGGAATCAGACTGCCTGCCAGTGGTACACCAAACTCACTCTGCGGAAAATCAGTACTTCTTAACAGGGAGGAGGTCTTCCGATCAATATCCAGAATGGCACTGGCAGGGTCAGCCAGTTCGGCAGCAACATTGCTCTGGATTGAGCCCATCTGGCTGATCAGCTCACGCATATTTCTGGCACCGGCACCACTGGCTGCCTGATAGGTCATGGCACTGACCCACTGCACGGCATCCTGCTGAAAGAGCCCGCCAATGGCCATCAACATCAGGGAAACCGTACAGTTACCACCGATAAAATTCCTGACACCATCATTCAGCGCACGGTCAATCACAGCACGGTTGACGGGATCAAGGATAACCACGGCATGGTCGTTCATCCGCAGGGAGGAAGCGGCATCGATCCAGTATCCCTGCCAACCACTGTCACGCAATGGCTGGAAGACTTTGCCGGTATAATCGCCACCCTGGCAGGAAATAATAATGTCCATTTCACGGAGGGCGTCTACATCATGGGCATTCTGAAGGTCACCCACAGGCACACCAACATCGGGTCCGGGCTGACCAAGTTGCGAGGTGGTGAAGAAGACCGGCTCGACACCCTTGCTCTGTAGGCGGGCAAAGTCGTTTTCTTCCTGCATGCGCTCCATTAATACGGAGCCCACCATGCCTCGCCAGCCAACAAAACCTACTTTTTTCATACTGCGCTCCCCCGAAAGAACAGCCTCTGCTCAAAACAGAAGCCGCCAACATTATATATTCGTTATGCATTTAACAAACAGTCAACAACCGCATCACCCATTTCAACGGTTGCCACTAACTGACAACCTTCAGAGGCAATATCCCCGGTACGATAGCCTTTACCCAGAACATCACTGACCGCTTTTTCAATGGCATCCGCTGCGATACCTTCTCCAAATGAATAGCGAAGCAACATCGCCAGCGACAGAATCTGCGCCAGAGGGTTCGCCTTGTTCTCCCCGGCGATATCCGGTGCCGAGCCATGCACCGGCTCATACATCCCCTGGTTCTTTTCGTTCAGGGAGGCTGATGGCAACATACCAATCGAGCCGGTCAACATCGCCGCACAGTCGCTGAGGATGTCACCGAACATATTACCGGTCACCATCACATCAAACTGTTTCGGCGCCCGAACCAGCTGCATGGCGGCATTATCAACGTACATATGGCTTAGCTCTACATCGTTGTAACCAGCAGACTCGGCAATAACCACCTCCCGCCAGAGACCAGTCACTTCAAGAACGTTGGACTTGTCCACCGAACAGAGTCGTCCACCCCGTTTCCGGGCTGCTTCAAAAGCCACTTTGGCGATACGACGGACTTCAGACTCCCGGTAGACGTAGGTGTTATAACCTTCCCGTTCACCATTTTCCAGGGTACGGATGCCACGGGGCTCTCCAAAATAGATGCCACCGGTCAGCTCCCGTACAATAAGAATATCCAGACCAGCCACCAGCTCCGGCTTCAAACTGGAGGCTTCGGCCAGTTGCGGGAAAAGAATGGCCGGACGAAGGTTGGCAAAAAGGTCCAGTTCAGAGCGAAGTTGCAACAGCCCTTTTTCAGGACGGTTAGCCATGGGTTGATCATCCCACTTCGGGCCACCCACCGCACCAAACAGAATCGCATCGGAGTTCCTGGCCAGTGCCAGGGTTTCATCACTCAGCGGAACACTATGATGATCAATGGCCGCACCTCCCACCAGACCATGACTGACTTCAATATCGAGCCCAAAACGCAGTTTGGCCGCATCCAGTACTTTCAGGGCCTCAGCCATAATTTCAGGGCCGATGCCATCACCCGGAAGACATAAAATCTGCTTGCTCATGAAAAGCTCCGCTTTTAATTATTTTTACTGGCGAACAACCAGGGATTATCTGCCTTGTAACGCTGTTCAAAATTGCGGATCTGATCCGCATCCTGCAGGGTCAGACCAATATCATCCAGACCATTGATCAGACAGTGACGACGAAATGCATCAATACTGAATGGCAACGCTTCGCCATCAGGCTTAATCACCACTTCACGCTGCAGATCCACCGTCAGCTGGTACCCTTCACTAGCTGCCACTTCATTGAACAGCTGCTCTACCACCTCATCCGACAGGGTGATCGGGAGAATGCCATTTTTAAAGCAGTTGTTGTAAAAAATATCCGCAAAGCTCGACGCGATCACACAGCGGAAACCAAAATCATCCAGGGCCCAGGGGGCGTGCTCCCGGCTGGAACCACAGCCAAAATTCTGCCTGGCCAGCAGGATGGAAACGCCCTGGTAACGGGACTGATTCAGGACAAACTCCGGATTCAGTGGACGTTTGGAGCAATCCTGCCCCGGATAACCTTCGTCCTGATAGCGGAGTTCATCAAACAGATTGACACCAAAGCCGGTTCGTTTGATGGACTTGAGAAACTGCTTGGGAATGATCATGTCCGTATCAACGTTGGCACGATCCAGGGGAGCCACTAAACCCTGATGAACGGTAAAAGCCTGCATGATTCTCCCCTTACACTACGGATGTCTGATGATCAATATCACGGACATCAACAAAATGACCCGCAATGGCAGCCGCAGCAGCCATGGCCGGACTAACCAGATGGGTTCGCCCACCAAACCCCTGACGACCTTCAAAGTTACGGTTAGAGGTGGATGCACAGTGCTCTCCCTGTCCCAGTTTGTCGGCATTCATGGCCAGACACATGGAGCACCCCGGCTCACGCCACTCAAGGCCAGCTGCCAAAAACACCTTATCCAGCCCTTCTGCCTCAGCCTGGGCTTTGACCAAACCCGAGCCCGGCACCACCAGCGCCTCTTTAACCGTGTCAGCCACCCGCCTGCCTTTTACGACAGCTGCCGCCTCACGCAAGTCCTCAATGCGCGAGTTGGTACAGGAACCGATAAACACCCGATCAACAGGAATGTCGGTAATCTTCTGGCCAGCGGTTAATCCCATATACTCCAGGGCACGGGCGTGGCCTTCTTTACGGGTTTCATCCGGCGCATCCTCCGGGCAAGGCACCCGGGCATCCACCGGCAACACCATCTCCGGGGAAGTCCCCCAGCTGACCTGTGGCTTTATCTCAGCGCCATTGAGCACAACGATTTGATCAAAAACCGCATCACTGTCTGAATGAAGGGTTTCCCAGACCTTGACTGCCTGCTGCCACTGTTCACCCACAGGAGCAAACGGCCTGCCCTGCACATAGTCAATGGTGGTCTGGTCAACCGCCACCATTCCCGCCCGGGCTCCGGCTTCAATGGCCATATTGCAAAGCGTCATTCGCCCTTCCATGGTCATATTACCAATCACGTCACCACCAAACTCGATGGCAAAACCGGTACCACCCGCTGTACCAATACGGCCAATGATGGCGAGGATCACATCTTTCGGCGTGACTCCGGTGCCCAGGGAACCATCAACCCGAACCAGCATGTTCTTCATCTTCTTGGCCACAAGACACTGAGTCGCCAGCACATGCTCAACTTCTGAGGTTCCGATACCGTGAGCCAGTGCACCAAAAGCACCGTGTGTTGATGTGTGCGAGTCGCCGCAGACAACGGTCATGCCGGGCAGGGTAGCGCCCTGTTCCGGGCCAACCACATGGACAATACCCTGGCGCTGATCCTGCATATCAAACTGGGTGATGCCAAAATGATCACAGTTGTCATCCAGCATCTTTACCTGGATTTTCGACACCGGATCTGCAATCCCCTCAATACCGTGCTGACGCTCATTCAACGTAGTAGGTACATTGTGGTCAGGCGTGGCGAGGTTGGCATCCAGGCGCCATGGCTGACGACCGGCCAGCTTCAGCCCCTCAAAAGCCTGTGGTGATGTCACTTCATGGAGCAGCTGCCGGTCGATATAAATCAACGCGGAACCATCATCACGCTGAAGCACAAGGTGGGCATCCCACAACTTGTCATAAAGCGTTTTACCCCTGCTTTTCACATTGAAAGCCTGGCCAGCCATCGAACCATCCTCATTGCTGCAATAAAACAGAAAAAGACTGTTTTTTTTTGATTTATTAAGCAGTTTTATTACTATTTCTTTCGCGCACATGACACTTTTATGAGCCAGACTACGCTTCCCGATGAGTTTGCAACGATACGTCAACAAACTCTGGTATTTTTATAAAAAATTTCAGCTTATTTCTAAAAATGACTATCCTAGTCGCTCATAAAAAATTACTCAAATTCATCTTTTTTATGCTATCAATAACTTTCTGGAATCATTCAACTTGGTAAAGGGAGCCATGGATACCACCAATATCACTGCCTTTCTGGCCATCGTCGACACAGGGTCTTTTTCAGAAGCGGGTGAAAAACTGTTTCTGACCCAACCAGCAGTGAGCAAAAGGATTGCGGCCCTGGAAGAACAACTGGGCACACCGGTATTTGACCGGATCGGCCGCCAGGTCACACTGAATGAGGCGGGCAAAGCTCTGCTGCCCAGGGCAAGGCAGATGCTTGAACTGGCTCATGACACCAGGCTGGAAATTATCAACCTGAGTGGTGAAGTGAAAGGCCCTCTTTCCATTGCCACCAGTCATCACATTGGCCTACGCCGACTGCCTGGTATTTTAAAAACCTTCACCAAAAATTACCCTGATGTGAAACTGGATATCCGGTTTGTTGATTCAGAAGCGTCTTATGAGATGCTGAGTCGTGGAGAAATAGAACTGGGGATTATCACGCTTGCTCCGAACAATCCACCCAATATTTATGCAGAGACACTCTGGCACGACCCATTGGGATTTATGGCAGCCTATGACCATCCTCTTACCGGATTGGAAACTGTCTCAACAAAAGAGTTGAGCCATTACCAGGCCGTGCTGCCTGGCAGAAATACGTTTACCTATCAGGTTGTTCAAGACCTGTTTGACCAGGATGGCTTGAAACTGCAAACTGCCATGTCCACCAACTATCTGGAGACCCTTCGAATGCTGGCAGCAATCGGCCTGGCCTGGTGCATTCTGCCTTTAACCATGCAGGATGATGATCTGCATGTCCTCAATGTGGAATTCAAGGGAGCACAATCACCGCCCAGCCGGAAACTCGGATATATTCTTCACCCGAAGAGAACCTTGCCCAATGCGGCAAGAGCCTTTATCAAATTATTGAAACAACAAAAAGATGAGAGCTAAACAGAACCGGCCTGAGTTGCACAGACCACTTGCCCTGAAACTGCCCGGGTTCCGTCAATATTTTTTTCCATAGTCCTGGTAATACTTGAGCAGAGATTCACCATCGGTCACCACCCGCTGGCAAGGATTTGGCGGTGGTGGCAAGGGAATTCTGTGTACACCACATCGTTCAATGGGATAGTCAGGCAATCCCATCTCACGAAAATCACTCAATGTCTGCTGTGATGGTAGATAAGTGTTCCAACTGCGGAAGACAGGGAACAGAAAAACAAACTTCTTAATGCATTCATAAGTAGTTGGCCAAATGGAATCGTATTTTCTGGCTAAGTGGGCAGTTACTATG
>NZ_JAHHPM010000180.1 GCF_024606345.1 Endozoicomonas sp. YOMI1 | reverse complement strand
ATTACCGATGGATTGCAATTGGCTACCATCAATACACGGAACAGTTTGCCGGTAATCGCAAATGCGTGGATAGCTCTTGTTACGGCCAATCATGCCGAGGGTTTCGGCATCCGCCACCGGAATCGGTTCGCTGTCACAAGCGGCCGATGGTGCAGGACAAGGCAGGTCGGAAAAGGGGATGGCGGATGCCATGGGCAGGGTTTCGACGGAGAAGAAATCACTGCTGAAATTGCGTGGCATGCCTAACTGGTCAAGATACTCTTGCTTGGGTTGGCAATCCGGGAGCAAGAGCGAGAGCGGATGAGCGACAGGTTTACACACATCATCCAGATCCAGCGGACAGATACCAGGACTGTTAAATACCCTATCGTTAACCATATCGATAAGATAGGTATTACAAACCCGGGTATGATTACTGACGATATCGGCCTCTGCCTCTAAACCCAGGGCTTCGATCCTGCAATTAACCGCCGTGGTATCGGTAACGGTAACGGTATTACCGTTAGTCTCATTAACCCGCCCTGCCCCAATACCAGCATATGCCCGAGTGCCGTTCGTTGCGACATTACTGTTCACTGCCAGGGTGTTGGCAGCGGTTGCACTCTTTTCAAGCTCTCCTATGCCGATAGCTGCATTGGCCATATCACCGGCAGTTGTAACATTGCAATTTACCGCTGTGCTCCAGGCAACGGTGCCACCATCATAAGCAATTGCAGCTCCGATGCCTGCACGTCCCAAATATTTTTTGGTTTTGACCGTGCAGCTCAACGCTGTGGTGCGTTCAACGAGGCTACGACCTTTAATAGATCCCGTTCCAACAGCGGCATTTGCACCCTTGCCCACTGTTTCAACGTGGCAGTCAACCGCTGTCGTGTTGGCAACATTTCCATTTTCAACAGCGCCTGAGCCAATACCGGCGCTCCCAAATATACCGGTGGTGTTGACTGTGGAGTCCAGTGCCTTGGTATAGGTAACGATTCCTGTACGCAAATGTCCAGCTCCAATAGCGGCATAAGCCTCATCGCCCCCGGTTTTAACGTGGCAATCAACCGCTGTCGTGTTAGCAACAGTGCCATTATTAACGTGGCCTGCACCGATAGCCGCGTCTGCTCTTACTTTTTCGGTTATGATGTTACATTTCACTGCCGTGGTGTCAGCAACGGTTCCGCGATTGACCCTTCCTGCACCGACACCGGCTTTAGCAAGCCTGCCTGAAGTTCGAACCTTGCAATTCACTGCCCTGGTGTCAGCAACGGTTCCGTGATCAACCATTCCTGCACCGACACCGGCATGGGCAGACTCGCCTGAAGTTAGAACCTTGCAATTCACTGCCCTGGTGTTGTCAACCTTTCCTTTGGCAATGCCTGCTACAACTCCCCCACGGGCAAGCTTGCCTGAAGTTCGAACCGTGCAATTCACCGCCATGGTGTTGTCAACCTTTCCTTTGGCAATGCCTGCTACAACTCCCCCATAGGCTTTACGGCCCGAAGTACTTACATGAGCATTTTCAACCCGGATATTACTGATCGTGGCATTTTCAGAAATTTCACAGGCCACCACTGCCGCCGGGCCTTTGGACGTTATATTGGCATTAGTCAAGCGCAGGCGAACGACAAGGCCTTCACCGGCCAGGTTTTTTATCAGGCAATGTCTGAGATTACCGATGGTACCATTTTCACCATGGAAGATGCCGGTAAACGGATGGGTCTCATTACCGATGGATTGCAATTGGCCACCATCAATACACGGAACAGTTTGCCGGTAAGTGCCATTGGGTGGATAGTTCGGGTTACGGCCAATCTCGCCCAGGGTTTTGGCATCCGCCACCGGAATCGGCGGGTCGCTGTCACGGGTGGCCGATGCTGCCAGGCCGACAGCAGCGAGGCCGGTCAGCGCCCCCAGCACCGCCGCCGCATTGGGCAGATGACCAGACCCGGGCGCTGTGCTTGTCGGTTTACGATGCTGCTGCGATGAGTTCTGTTGTGTGTCTTTTATTTTATCGTTGTCGTTTTCCTGGGTTCCGTCCCGCGTTAAAAACGGTACTACCCCAGACTCCCTGGATACATCCAAACTGCCCCATCGTCCC
>NZ_JAHHPM010000179.1 GCF_024606345.1 Endozoicomonas sp. YOMI1 | reverse complement strand
TCTTTACCAAATGGCATGGCAGTTTTTTCTATTTCTGCGCCACTTACCACTGTCCCTCTCCCAATGCCATCAGCCCGTTTTTTGAACGGAAGTTTGCCAGAATGACCTACAGCGGTAATAACACCTATACGCTGTCTTATATGCGGCACACCGATAAGTGGCACGAAGTCTTTTATGATCAGGATGTAGAGCCGTGCTTTGAGCTGATTGCCCATGAGCCCTGTTTTCTGCCGTAACGGTTATTGGATTTTCTCATTAGCTCACCATAAAGGTCAGAAAGCGATCTTTGATCGGGCATGTTATGTGTTTGATCTATCGGCGCTATCCACTGCGGACAAAAGGGAGCTGGAAGAAAAGGAATGTGAGCTGGCATACACACAACGCAAGCTGGCAGAATCCAGGCTTAAACTGGGAGAAAGTAACCTGGTGCCGCTCCGATCAAAACGGACATTGGCGACTTCAGCGTTTGGCACACTGGTTTTAATGGTGCTGACTGCCAGAGCAAATGCAACTGTAACGGAATCTTCAAATAATCAGGAGCCGTTAGCCAATCAGGAGCCCTTAGCCCATGAGGAGCCCTTAGCCCATGAGGAGCCCTTAGCCCATGAGGAGCCGTCAACGCGATGCTTAAACTCAACCGCAACGAACCCTGCCCATGCGGCAGTGGCAAGAAATACAAGAAGTGCTGTTTTCTGGATTTTGACAAGGCGTATGAAATTCAGCGAGCGGCCAAAATGGCCAATAGTCTGGACGAGCTGAAAGCGATCATCAGCCAGCCCCCCCTGTGCTATCAAATGCAAGTGGAGCTGATTGGCCATCCTTACTTCGAATTTGAACACGACGTTATCCGGACTTTCGAGCTGTCCGGCAAAGAGACCCTGTACGATCTGCATCTGAAAATTCAGTATGCCTTCGACTGGGACAATGACCATATGTTCTCGTTCTACACCTCAAACGAATATAGGGACCGGGACAATGAATACTCCGGTTCACCGGATGGTGAGCACCTGGTGTCCAGCTTCGGTTTCAGCCAGCCCACCAAATCCGCATCGGCCACTGAGATTCGGGATCTGGGCTTTGCCGAACAGCAGGAGTTTCTCTATCTCTTCGATTATGGCGATGAGCTGGTGCACCGTATCACCGTGGTTGGTATCACCGAGGCCGACAGCAACGAGCGGGTGCCTTTCCGGGTTATTTCATCGGTAGGTGAGAATGTGGGGCAGTACTGTGCCTATGAAGAAGAGTATGAAGAGTGATGATGGGTAAGAAATATTTGCCGGCGATGAAGGGGCGCCTGGTGCCGGAGTTTCATCAGTGATGAAAACCAGGACTGACTGAAGAGCTTCTTCACCATAGGGACGGTGAGTGTTCCCGGCAACAGGACTGGCAGGATGCCCGGCAATCACAGTTTTTTATCGTGGGTAGTAAAGACGAGTCCCATGGCTGCCAGCTGTGTGCCCTGACTCAAGCCAAAGACGGCACCCTGTCTGCTCGTTTGCGAGTACCGGATGCTTTGACCCCCAGGGATGGGGGAAATCCCACCAAGCGCCGGGAGCGCGACTGGGAGGTCGGTGA
>NZ_JAHHPM010000178.1 GCF_024606345.1 Endozoicomonas sp. YOMI1 | reverse complement strand
AACTCATCTTCCTGCTGTACTGTTTAACCGACAGGATTTACCACCAGTTACTTTATTTAACCCGGTGAACCTGAACCAAGCGACAAGTGATAAGCAAATGACCCCAGCAGAAGAAATTGCTGATAGTTTGTTTGCTGAGCGCCAAATGGAGCGAAGACAGGACCCCGAAAAAAGAAAGCTCAAGAATCAACGTGAAAGGGAGCGAATGCAAGACCCTGAAAAAAGAAAGCTCAAGAATCAACGTGATAGGGAGCGGTATAATGAAAGAATGCAAGACCCCGAAAAAAGAAAACTGAGAAATCAGCGCCGCAGGGAGCGGTATAGTGAAAGAATGCAAGACCCCGAAAACAGAAAACTGAGAAATCAGCGCGCCAGGGAGCGGTATAGAAAAGTAATGCAAGACCCCGAAAAAAGAAGAAGAGAAGCAGTGTCAGGTCTTGAATCTTGAATGTGTTCAAATACAAAGGCCTGACCCTTGCTTCCAGGCAATGAACTTTTATCCAGCCGGGAAATCTAAATGAGGATGTAAATCCACTGTCCGGAGTAGACCAAAAGTGAACATTTCTCCATCATCTGCCTTTCATCCCGTTGTCCAGGGTTCATTGCCACAGCAAACCTCTGCCGGTCAGGTAGTCAGGCAAATTGAACGCAGTAATATAACTCCCCGAGACCTTACTAAATTCTTGCATGACAGGACAGTGAGGGAATGCCATGCCATCGCCGGAGAATTCTGCACAGCAGCAAATCAGGATCCTGACTTCAACGCCGAAACACTGAAAAAACAACTCAAGGCGTCAGGATTCGACGACATTAGAAAGCCGAGTTGTGAAGGCAGCGAAAAACATCAGTGTATTACAGGGTTGCTCCAGCACGTTCAGGAGGAATCTGTAATTGTTGGAGAGGGCGTTGATGGGCCTGAAGCCACAAAATTTTGTCAGCTTATCCGGGCACCAGACAGCTGTTTGGGCAGGGGCAGCGACTGGCTGATCAACGTAATGAATGAGAACCAGTTGCTGCAGGAAGCTCAGTCGCGATTAACTTTCGATATGTTTCCTAGTGTGCCTTTATCATTCTTATGTAAGGATTTCCCCCGTTGTGAAGGTGACACCATCGACCAGACAGCGAATCATGGTGCTGATCATCAGTTCCCACAGGCACAACAGGTTCCGCATTATTCACCAGTGAATGCAGCTCCATCAGCGCCCCCCGCCTATGATGACGTTGCAGGACTTCAGGCAGCGCCTGGGCAACCAGAGATGCCTGCCCGGTCCCGGGAAAGTGAACGCTCTGAACAGCAATTGGCCAGAGGCCTCAATGTTATTGCCAGCCAGCTTGAGCGTTACTCACTGGGGCCATTCGGGACCGGGACTGCCATGGAGAATATGGCAGACATCCTGCAGCGCATGAGCAGGCAGGGCGCACCGTCCGAGACCAAAGTGGCCAGTGGAGAACGGTTAACCTCTCTCGCCAGGCAGGTTTGGATGCCCTCAGTGAGCGTATTCTGCAACGGCAATGTATCAACGGCGGATATTAGTGTGAATATCGTCGGTAACAACCAGAACATTCAGCCTGTTGTCAGCGCTTCATGGGTACCCTTGAACAAGCTCCCTTCTGCGGTACAGGAACGATTGAAGCTGGCGAGGAAGGGCGTTGAGCCGAAAGGGGAGACAAAGGCGCCCATTATTCAGGTGTATTTGTTTGCCAGTAGTGAAAAGGCTTTGGAAGGCGCCGAATTCACTGTGGAACTCAACAGCACCATCATGGGAAAGTATGTGTCAAATTTCTGCAGCCAGGACAGCGATAATCTGATTCCGATTTGTGCCCGGTTGCGTATGCCCAAAGGACTGAAGCAAGGTGCTGATTTTCACCAGGCAACCTTTGCTCTTCATACGCTACCAAGTTGGTGGGGACGAGAAAATGTATCATTTTCCCATGGTAAGGGGGAGAGCAGGAAGACAGAAAAGCACAACATTGGCATTCAACAAGTGGCGCCAGTGCTGGAAGCCATCGGGGTTGACCACAAAACCGCCATGTCCAGTGAGGCCGGACTTGCCATTCCCTTTGGATTTTCCCTGTTGAAACAGGATGAAAGCAAATTTGTGCGACAGGTAAAACTGTTGGAGGCCGAAAGCCTGCCCGGAGCAAACCTTTCTGGTACAGGACACCTGTATGGTGGAGCAAACCTTTCTGGTGCAGGATACCTGTATGGTGGAGCAAACCTTTCTGGTGCAGGGTACGTGTATGGTGGCGGAAGCACGTCTGGTGTTGGAGGCCAGTTTGGTGGACAAAACAAGCCAGATGCAGAAAGCCTGTTTGGTGGCAGTAGCCTGTTTGATGGACTGTTCGGTAGAAGTACCCTGTTTGGTGGGCGTCCAAATCCTGGAGACAAACTTCGTGGAGGCGCTGATAAGATTGGCCCAAGGGATTCCATTCGAGCTGGCGGGGGAACCACCCGGGGCGCCTCATTGCCGACCGAAGTTGAGCCTGAGGTCAACCAATTGCGCACCAGTGGTATCAACCCCCTGGCATGCACAGCTGAAAAAGAATATACCTTTACAAAAAAGGAGGCACCAAAGGAACTCTACGCATTGGTTGCTGGCATTGTCTGGGTCCAAACGGTGACCAGCTTGCCAGGCATCGAAACCGGAGAAGACCTGATACAGTGGATAGACAAGCAGAAAGTGGACCCGGAAAACCCGATACTTCCGGGTATTTTGTAAACCGGACGGTATTGATCCCGCTGTGTCAGGATAGTTGTCAGGATAGTTGTCAGGATAGTTGTCATATACTTTGGTCGGGAAACTCCGATGAATACATCAGCCATCAATGCCCTGCGCCCGGAGTTTGACAGTTATCAGAATAACGAGATTCAAAGTACCACGATTAAACTGTGGAATCGGATGTGTCGGGCTTATTCACCCAGGTATCAACACATTAAAAGGGCGCTTGCGGAACATTTGGTTGAGTACTTTAACCGGCATTTAACAACTGATCACCTACCGATCGGTCGTCTTATTTTACCGGTATCAGATGACACACTTAAGACCTATTTATTACATTACGATGCCATTGAACAAAGTCGGTCCGGCTGCTCCGGTTTTCTATCCGGACACAATTTGGCTGAATCCGATTTTGAAGCGCCTATCAGACAGCAGTACGATGATGAGCCGACTGGGGTAAACATTTTATTCGGTATCCAGGGAATGGGCAATGGTCATTTGACACGGTCTCGCCTGATTGCGAAAGCACTGGCCGATCGTGGAGCCCGAGTTCAATATCTTGTTTCAGGTCGTCAGAAGAGTGAGCTTTACGATATGGAAGTATTTGGTGATTATTTGCACCGGGATGGGTTTACTTTTATAGCGAAAAATGGCCGTATCAATTTTTTTCAAACATTAATGCATAACCGTTTTTTCGGTTTTATACGTGATGTCTGGACGTTAAATGTGAAGGACTATGACCTTATTATCTCTGACTTTGAACCTGTCACGGCCTGGGCTGGGTATTTAGGAAACAAGGCAGTCATTGGCTTTGGTCATCAATATTCGTTTGACTACGATGTTCCCATGCTGCGGAGATTTTCCATTCCGGGGTTAGCGGTAAAACTCTTTGCTCCGGCCTCAGAAACCATCGGGCTTCATTGGGTTAGTTTCAAGCACCAGCCGATCTTGCCTCCGGTCATCGACACGACAATACGACTATGTGAAGATAAAAAACACCTTGTTGTCTATTTACCCTTTGAAAATCAGGATAATGTTGCCAGTCTATTAAACCGGTTTTCGGGATACCGGTTTAAAATTTATGGTCCCAGGGCGCCGGAGGTTATTGGCAATACGGAGTTTTTTCAAATGAGCGTAAACAGCTTTAAAGAAAGTCTGCAGACATCCAGAGGGGTGATTTGTAACTGCGGATTTACACTTATCGCCGAATGCATACATATTGGCTTACCCGTTTTAACTAAACCTCTTAAGGGACAAATAGAACAACTATCCAATGCCTATACACTTGAAAATCGGCATTTGGCTGAAGTGTTCTATTGTCTGTCTTATGAAAATCTGCAGCATTTTATAGAAAACGCCCAGCGCAAGGCAGCGAATCCGTATCCCGATGTAGCGGAGGCAATTGCCGGCTGGGTTGTTTCTGATCGTAATGAGACAGTTACTGAATTATCTGAAAAGCTCTGGAATAATCAACGTGATCTTGCCAGGTTGTCTCAAAGGAGAGGAAAAACACTGTCAGGTCTTGAATCTTGAATATGTTTAAACCGGATATTTCATTATTTTTGAAACTGGTTTTCGTTTATTTCATTTTTTTTATCGAACTATCATTAATTACAAAAGTCCAAATAACCAATAAAAATAAGATCACTTATAAAAACACTATGCAAGCTTGTCTGGCACAGTGTTTTTCCAGTCAAGAAGTTTGTTTTCACCAGTCTCGGTTTTAATAATAATTGTGTAGCAGTTAAAAGGGTAATTTTTTCATGGATATTAGTTTGAATCTAACTGTCTCGGCTATTTCAAATGCTGAATCAAAAGAGGATAAGACTGCAGGAAATAACTTGACACCCATTAGCTTAAAAAAACAACAGGATTCAATGGAGTCAGGGGATAACAACCTACTTGATCGGCAAATATCAAAACGTACTGTAACATGCCACCCTGAAGAAAAGAGTACTGATAGCTCAGTCACCAGTGTTACCCCTTTTTCCGACTCAAAAACCAATAGCCCCGACAATATGATTTCATGGAGTGCTCTTCTCAAGGGCATCTATCAATCCTTGTATCAACAAAATCACTTGGAGATTAAGGCCCAGTTAAATGCTCTCAGTAATGTTCAGATTCAAAGCCTGTTCATTCCTCGCCCCACTGAATGTCAGGAAAAACTCAAGATTACGGATTCACTTCTGGAATTGGCTAGCATTTCCAACGAGGCAGGCAGTGTTTTTTACCAGGTTTTATTAGACCGACTGTCCTTGGAAGACCTCCGGCATGTACTTTTAAAATCTTTCGATGACGGCGAAACGATATTGCATCAAGTATGCCGTGTTATGGATGAGCCATTATTCAAGAAGCTGGAAGATAAATTTGATAGGCAAACCCTTTTGGAGATGGTCACCCAACCCATGCATGATCTTGCTCATCCCCTTGCATTCGCCTGTCTTTATAACAAAAGTACCTATCTGTTTGAAACCGTTCTTCATGAAAAGAGGGAATTGATAGAAAAAATCCTGAAAGGGGGTCCTGACATTGATCAATCCTTACTACAGTTCATGTGCAGTGATCTCAGGCGTCCCTATAGAAAATTCCAGCTAACTGAACCAGAATACCATCACCGTATTAAATACCTGTTAGATGTCCTGACTATTCAGGATCGTTTGGACGCTATTCTTTTTACCGGAAAATCCAATGTGTCTGCTTTGCTATGGGCCTGTACAGGCAAGCGATGCATCAGTGATGAATTGATATTTATATTGACTGAAACATTTAGCGATAATCAGAAAGTTGACCTTCTTACAGCACAAGCGGAAACGGGTCATTCAATGGTACAAAAATGCCTTGAACTTAAGAAGCCTGAAAAAATTGTCAACCTCTCCATGTCATTCGGTAATCCATTACTGAGGTTCAAGGTGCTGTCCATTTGCACATTGGAAGGCCATTCCTTATTTCAACAGTGGCTTCTTAACTCTCGTGCAAAAATTATAGATCACAGGCTGCTAGAAGATATAGATCACATGCTGTGTGATATGGACGATGACCACCGGGATCTCATAATTGCTGGTGATCGATGTATTTGGGATCAGGCATTTGACTGTACCGATGATATGTCCATAACACTCAGGCAGCAAGAACAAACTCCGATTGTAGATGCCATGAACAGGGAAGCAATGTACCTGGCTACATTTCTCTGGGATCGGATTACGGATCAAGAATTACAAATTAAACTACTGCTTTACAAAACCAAACACCAGACAACTTTGTTGAAGCACATAATAGATAATGGGGGCGATTGGCATTACTTGAAAAACAGGTTCATGTTCACCCATGACGAGGCCTTGAAAAATTCATTTGCGGCCGAATTGAACAGCCATGCTATCACAGCCGAACGTTTTGACGATGCTGACTATTACTTCCGACAAATAAGCGACCCTAAATTAAAAGATGATCTGTTTAAAGTCAATCACAAGTGTTTTTTATTGAATCTCTGTAATAAGAGTGTGACGGATATAGAAAGTTTTTTCAGTCAGCAAACTTCACCCCAATGCACAGAATCTGTTCTCTATATACTTGAACATAGTCTCTACAACCATAAACCCTTGATGGAAAAACTCCCATACCTGATTGCATTGCATAAGAAATCAGGCAATAACGATACTTTTGTCCAATGGGCCACAAGTCCACAGAAAGACAAAAAAAGCCCGCTGATCAAAGCGCTGTGTCGATTTGACGTTGCTTACTGCAAAATACATTATCCTGAGCGCTTCACGTCACGCATTGCCAATATTGAAAACCTGAATAGGGAAGCCTGCTTTAGTCTCCAGATATTCCAGGGAATGGTTAGCATGATGAGTGAGAAACAAATCAAGGAATTCTTCCTTTTTTTACTTAATCAGAGTTCTGATACGTTACATCTGCTCTTTTATAAAGATGTTCTTGAAATCATCGTTGATGCCCTGGGTGATTCGGGCAGGGCCTTTCTTGAACTAATAAATCCTGAGACAGGTGAAAATGTATTGCATATTCTGTCTAAAACTGAGTTTATTGACTATTCAGATGTTGGGCCGGATGATCTCATTGATACAGTTAACTGGCTGGTTAAAAAATATGGATTAACTACGTTTTTGCAAGGTCGTTTGAAAAATGATGACTCAACCCCTTTGCATTTGCTCTTGGTAAACATCCATACATCAAGGCTGCGATTTCATATCAGACGAACATTACGAGAGTGTATTCTGCAGGATCTATTTCAATCAAATTCAGACCTACTGGTTGATTTATTAAAACTTAAAGACAACAACGGCTGCACACCTCTGCACAAATACTTTCCCTGTGAATTTATCAATAACGAGTTCTGTGACCCGATAATCGAAAAAACGGGTATTGAAACATTTTTTAAGCTAATGCATATCAAAGACAAACAAGGCAACACTGTTATGCATCATTGTTTAAAGCGCCATAAGAATTTGCATGAGCAATACAATAAAATGTTTCAGACACTTCCTGCTGAGGTAAAAGCTCAGGTGACCGATTAAGAGAAAGCCAGTGTTAGGTCTTTAATTATGAATGATCATTGTCATTTTTACTGATAAGAAGAAATATTTGCACATGACCCTTCTTTACTCATTTTATTGTGGTAATTCATAAGGAACTTTTTGGGAATAATTAAGTCAGATAATTATGTCTGCCCGCAGCCAGCATTATTGCTAATAAAATTGTGGGCCAGAAGTAACAAATAATCTGAGGATAATAAGGCATATGAATATCCCTAATGCTACGGCTTCAACGGTGACAACACAGCCAGCGGCCCACCGGTTATGTGACTACACCCTTGATTGTGAGCGAATTAAACAAGATCGCTTTGCGTGTGCCATAACTACTCCGATACCTGCCGCTGGAGGTGCCGCTATTGGTGGTGTTGTAGCCCATAATACTGCAGCCTGCAGCACTGTCGCTGGTGTCTTCGGCGGCTTGGCTGTTGGCGTCTGCTTTTCTGGCGCCGTGTGTCTTTGTGTAAATGCCTGCTCAGATGACTGCAATTACATCAAGCTTCGTAATCGAGAGATCACCACCTCCACCGAACCGGCCCCCCTTGCAGTTAGGCAGCAACATAAACAGGAGCCACTATCGGCTGAGCCTCCGCATTACCCGGGAGCTGGTTCCATTCGCACAGCACCAGTTCAGTCCCAGCCAGGACTGTACTCTTCTTCTCCATTGCCAGGCATCGGCGATTTTAGCTCCATTCACCCTACTACTCATGCTATCTCTCAAATCGTCAGTGGTAGATCAACCTCTGAAGTAGCGTCCGGTGCCTATAGTCTGACTTCTGGCGACTCAACCTCTCTGCGTTTACCGGGCTTCAGTTTTTTGTAATTAGTGCTTGTCCGAAAACCCATCAGCCCTTGAAAACAGCAGTCTGTGGCC
>NZ_JAHHPM010000177.1 GCF_024606345.1 Endozoicomonas sp. YOMI1 | reverse complement strand
GGAGTTTACGCCCTTCGACTCCGCTCAGGACGAACGGAGTTTGGACATCAATGAAGAAGGAACCCATCAATTGCATTGAAATCGTGTACCAGGAAGGTAAAGGAAATCTCCTGAATTTACTGTTCATTGGTAAATCGTCGACTGATTAACTATCCAATAAGTCAGTTTTCAGTATAATTCTGCAACTAATATGAAAAACGGAATTTTCAACAGGGCATTTGATATCATTATTCTTGACCACCATATGCCAGGACTGAAAAGTCTGCAGGTGGCAGAACGAATCAATGACGATTCAAGTATTGATCCCCTGCCAGCCATTATCATGCTGACCGGGGTCAGTAACCCACCCAGTAGGTACCAGTCCAGCAAACTGGGTATCAGCTCAATTCTCACCAAGCCAGTTACCCGGTTTACCGTACAAAGAGCCCTGGTAAAGGCCCTTAACAGCAGGCAGCAGCGTTATACGGAAGCATGATATTGCGCAGACAGTTCATGTACGGCATTCACAAAGGCACCCGCCTTTTCCGGTTCAGCATATTGGTGAATGCCATGCCCAAGATTGAACACATGCCCATTGCCTGAGCCAAATTTTTCCAGAATGGTCGCGACTTCCCGGCGAATACGTTCAGGTGATGCATATAGCGTTGATGGGTCCATATTGCCCTGTAAAGCCACCCGGTTACCTACCCTCTGCCGTGCTTCACCAATATCGGTTGTCCAGTCCAGACCCAGGGCATCGGCACCGGTATTGGCCATAGCTTCAAGCCACTGCCCACCATTTTTGGTAAAGAGAATAACCGGCACTGTTCTGCCTTCATTTTCCCGCTTCAGGCCTTTAACAATCCTATCCATATAGTGCAGTGAGAAGTCATGATAATTCTCCGGACTAAGCACCCCACCCCAGGTATCAAAAATCTGAACCGCCTGGGCACCCGCTTCAATCTGAGCATTCAGGTAGCTGGTCACGGATTCGGCAAGCACACTCAACAATTGCTTCAGCAATTCTGGCTGATCAAACATCATCGCTTTTATACGACGAAAATCTTTGCTGCTGCCACCTTCAATCATATAGGTTGCCAGCGTCCAGGGACTGCCGGAAAAACCAATCAGAGGCACCCGGCCATTGAGTTCACGTCGAATGGTTCTCACCGCGTCCATCACATAACCCAGATCTTTTTCCGGATCCGGCACGGTCAGCGCTGCAACATCAGCGGCGGTACGAACCGGCTTTTTGAACTTCGGCCCTTCACCGGCTGCAAAATAGAGCCCAAGGCCCATGGCATCGGGAATCGTGAGAATATCGGAAAAGAGAATCGCCGCATCCACCGGGAATCGTTCTAATGGCTGCAGAGTTACTTCACAGGCCAGCTCTGCGTTCTGGCACAGGGTCATAAAGTCACCGGCATGAGCCCTGGTTTCCCGGTATTCCGGCAAATAACGACCAGCCTGACGCATCATCCAGACAGGGGTTACATCAACTGGCTCCCTGAGCAAAGCTCGAAGAAAGCGGTCATTTTTCAATGGAGTCATAAAAGTACCGATACCCGCTTTGCCTGAACCATCAGTATTTCAGGCTGTAGAAAAAACAGGGGCGCTTCCAGATTGGAAAAACGCCCCTATATTATCTTAAAAAAGAGTTAATAATCAGACATCCAGGTAATCAAGAATACCTTCTGCTGCCTGACGGCCTTCCCAGATGGCAGTGACAACCAGATCAGACCCACGAACCATATCACCACCGGCAAACACCTGGGGGTTGCTGGTCTGAAACTTGTACTTTGCTTTTTCCGGGGCCACAACCCGGCCACCTTCATCAATCTGAATATCATGCTGTTCAAACCAGTCGGCCGGGCTTGGACGGAACCCGAAGGCAACCAGTACCACATCCGCTTCAAGTATCTGATCACTGCCTTCTACCACTTGTGGACAACGACGGCCATCATCATCCGGCTCGCCCAGCTCAGTGGTTACAAGACGAATGCCTTCTACCTTGCCATCACCAACAATTTCTAACGGCTGGCGGTTAAACAGGAAGTTCACTCCTTCCTGTTTGGCATTGGCCACTTCCCGACGGGAACCTGGCATATTCTCTTCATCACGACGATAGGCACAGGTAACCGACCTGGCCCCCTGACGAATGGCTGTGCGGTTACAGTCCATGGCGGTATCACCACCACCAAGCACCACCACCCGCTTGCCCTTCATATCAATGAAGTTTGCCGGATCCTGCTCAAAGCCGAGGTTACGGTTCACATTGGAGATCAGGTAAGGCAGCGCATCATGGACACCCTCAAGATCTTCACCCGGGAAGCCCCCTTTCATATAGGTGTAGGTTCCCATGCCCATGAATACCGCATCATACTCCTCAAGCAGCTTCTCCATGGTGATGTCTTTACCGATTTCCGTGTTCAGCTGAAACTCAATTCCCATTTCAGTAAACACTTCACGACGACGGCTCATGACGTGTTTTTCCAGCTTAAACTCTGGAATACCAAAGGTCAGCAAACCACCGATTTCCGGATTTTTATCAAACACCACCGGCGTCACACCATTGCGCACCAGCACATCGGCACACCCCAGACCTGCAGGTCCGGCACCGATGATGGCCACTTTTTTATCGGTCCAGGACACCTTGGACATATCCGGACGCCAGCCGAGGGCCAGCGCCGTATCGGTAATGTATTTCTCGGTTGACCCGATGGTTACCGCACCAAAACCGTCATTCAGCGTACAGGCACCTTCACAGAGGCGATCCTGTGGACAAACCCGGCCGCACACTTCTGGCAGCGTATTGGTCTGGTGTGACAGGTCTGCCGCTTCAAAAAGACGACCTTCAGAGACCAGTTTCAACCAATCCGGAATGTAGTTGTGTACCGGGCACTTCCATTCACAGTATGGGTTACCACAGGACAGGCAACGATGCGCCTGATTTTTTACCTGTCGCTCATCAAACGGTTGGTAGATTTCAACAAATTCTGTTTTTCGCTGACGAAGGCTTTTCTTATCCGGGTCGTGACGACCTACATCAACAAACTGAAAGTTGTTATTCAGTCTTCTTTCTTTTCGGCTCAGGCTGCTGCCATTTTTTAAATGTAGCTGTGACATTTCGCTGACCTCACAAAGCTGTTCGTATGTTCAATACCTGATCTTTTGCCATGCCTGCAGATACCCTGATCACTCAGGGCTACCATGGGTACTGGCCAGCAAGGTATTGAGACTGGCAGCTTTTGGCTTCACCAGCCAGAAACGACCACTGTAGTCATAGAAGTCATCAATCAGCTCCTGCCCCCAGGCACTGCCGGTCTCGGCAACATAGTCTTCCAGGACGCTCAGCAGGTGCGATTGATAAGGCTCCATGGCTTCATTATCAATGCGATGTATATCCACTAATTCATGGTTATAACGATCAACAAAACTTCTTTCCAGATCCAGCACGTAGGCAAAACCACCAGTCATGCCCGCACCGAAGTTATGACCAGCCCGGCCCAGTACAGTAACCAGACCTCCGGTCATGTATTCACAACAGTGGTCGCCTGCACCTTCCACCACAACATTGGCACCAGAGTTACGAACACCGAGACGTTCACCTGCACGACCAGCTGCGTATAATGTTCCGCCCGTGGCGCCATAGAGACAGGTGTTACCAGCGATAGAGGTTTCATGGGTGACGAAACTGCTGCCAACCGGCGGGTAGATCACCAGCTTACCGCCGGTCATGCCCTTACCCACATAGTCGTTGGCATCCCCTTCCAGACGCATTTCCAGACCACCCGCGTTCCAGACACCAAAGCTCTGACCCGCGGAGCCGGTCAGGTTCAGCTTCAAGGGCTTATCAGCCATGCCCTGGTTACCGTAACGTTTGGCAATCTCACCAGAGAGACGTGCACCGATGGAACGATCACAGTTGCCAACAGTGAAACTGAACTCACCGCCCTCCCGGTTTTCAATGGTATACATTGTCTGTCGAACCATCTCTTCTGCCAACTCGCCCTTGTCGTATGGCGGGTTACGATTCACCTGACAGGTCATGGGCTTATCCACAGGCACATCGGCACAGCCCAGCAGAATCGGGGACAGGTCCAGGTTCTGCTGCTTTTCCGTCAACCCCGGCAGGAGCTCCAGCAACTCAGTGCGGCCTACCACCTCATCAAGGGTTCTGGCACCCAGCAAGGCCAGCCACTCTCGCACTTCTTCGGCAACAAAGGTGAAAAAGTTCATAACCATCTCCACATCACCCTTAAAGTGCTCTTCCCGGAGTGACTTATCCTGGGTAGCCACACCGGTAGCGCAGTTATTCAGGTGACAGATACGCAGGTATTTACAGCCCATGGCAATCATGGGTGTAGTACCAAAACCAAAACTTTCCGCACCAAGAATGGCCGCCTTGACCACATCCAGACCGGTCTTGAGACCACCATCAGTCTGCAGGCGAACCTTACCACGCAGATCATTACCACGAAGTGTTTGATGAGCTTCACTTAAGCCAAGTTCCCATGGAGAACCGGCATAACGGATAGACGTCAGAGGACTTGCAGCAGTACCACCGTCATAGCCGGAGATGGTAATCAGATCCGCATACGCCTTGGCAACGCCTGCTGCAATAGTACCAACGCCTGGTTCAGATACCAGCTTGACGGAAACCAGCGCCTCGGGATTCACCTGTTTAAGGTCATAAATCAGCTGAGCCAGATCCTCGATGGAATAGATATCATGGTGCGGTGGCGGTGAAATCAGGGTAACACCCGGCACAGAGTACCGCAGACGGGCAATCAGCTCATTCACCTTGCCACCGGGCAACTGACCACCTTCGCCGGGCTTGGCACCCTGGGCAACCTTGATCTGCAGTACTTCGGCATTCACCAGATAGTGAGGGGTTACCCCAAAACGACCAGAGGCAATCTGCTTGATTTTGGACACACGATTGGTGCCGAAGCGGGCTTCATCCTCACCACCTTCACCGGAGTTGGAACGACCACCAAGCTGGTTCATCGCTTCCGCCAGGGCTTCATGAGCCTCCGGAGACAGTGCACCAAGACTCATGGCTGCGGAGTCAAAGCGACGAACGATATCACCAACAGATTCCACTTCATCGGCAACCAGCGCTTTTTCACTGAGCTTAAGACCCAGCAGGTCACGCAGAGTAGCCACTGGACGCTTGTTGACCAGTTCGGCGTATTTCCGATACTCCTGATAGTCCCCCGTTTTAACGGCAACCTGTAATTGTTGCACCACATCCGGGTTGAAAGCGTGGTACTCACTGTCGTGAACATACTTCAGCAGACCACCCTGCTGAATTGGCTTACGGGCTTTCCAGGCCGTTTCCGCCAACAGGCCCTGTTCATAATGGAAGTCTTCAAAACGGGCACCCTGAATACGGCTTTGAACGCCGCAGAAGCACAGGTCGACAATCTCTCTGGAAAGACCCACGGCTTCGAACAGTTGCGCTCCCCGATAGGAGGCAATGGTAGAGATCCCCATTTTAGAAAGGATCTTCATCAGTCCTTTGCCAATGCCTTTACGGTAAGCCTTGTACGCTTCGCGGGGATCGGTCATTACCTCACCGGAGCGAATCTGGTCATTGATGATTTCATAGGCCAGATAAGGGTAAACGGCGGTGGCACCAAACCCGACCAGCACCGCAAACTGGTGGGAGTCACGGGCAGACGCGGTTTCAACAATAATATTGGACTCAGAACGCAGGCCTTTACCAATCAACCGGTGATGCACGGCACCCGTCGCCATGGCCGCTGGCACTGGCAGCAGTCCCTGATCGATATGACGGTCAGAAAGGCAGATTAACATCTTGCCCGATTGCACCGCTTGTTCCGCCTGGTCACAGATATTCAACACCGCCTGTTCAAGACCAATAGACAGGTCGTAAGTCAGGTTGATGACTGCTGTCTCAAAGGACTTATGCTGATGACGAACACTCATTATGTCCAGGAACTTCGCAGTGGACAGTATTGGTGACTTAAGAATGACCCGGGCAGCGTGTTCCGGTGTTTCTTCAAACAGGTTCAACTCACGACCCAGGCAGGTTTCCAGCGACATAACGATCGCTTCACGCAGCGGATCAATGGGCGGGTTGGTTACTTGGGCAAATTGCTGGCGAAAGTAGTCATAGACCGTCCGGGTTCTGCCAGACAGCACGGCCATTGGCGTATCGTCGCCCATAGAACCAACCGCTTCCTGGCCAGACTCTACCAGTGGGCGGATCACTTGATCACGCTCTTCAAAGGTGACCATAAACATCTTCTGATAGACGTTTAGCTGCTCAGGAGAAAGGTGGTCAACCTTGTAATCATCTTCACTGAAGTGCGAACGGATACGATAGGCGTTGTGCTTCAACCACTTTTTGTAGGGCTGACGGACTTTCAGTTTGTTATCGATATCATGGGCCTGGTGCAATTCTCCTGTTTCGGTATCAATCGCCAGGACTTCTCCCGGCCCAACCCGACCTTTGGCAACGACATCTTCAGGCTTGTAGCCATGAACACCAACCTCTGAAGCCACGGTCAGGTAACCGTTCCTGGTAATAACCCAGCGTGACGGGCGCAAGCCATTACGATCCAGGGCACAGACGGCATTGCGGCCATCGGTAATAACCAGGCCTGCAGGGCCGTCCCAAGGCTCCATATGCATGGAACTGTATTCATAGAATGCCCTGAGGTCCGGATCCATGGTGTCCACATTCTGCCATGCAGGCGGAACCAGCATCCGAATGGCACGGTAGAGATCCACACCACCAGCGACCAGCACCTCCATCATGTTATCCAGGCTGGATGAGTCAGAGCCTGTGCAATTCACCAGCGGGGAAATATCATCAAGCGTTGGCAGTAACGGTGACTTGAACTTCTGACGGCGGGCTTCTGCCCAGTTGCGATTACCGGTGATGGTGTTGATTTCACCATTATGAGCCAGCATGCGAAATGGCTGGGCCAGCTGCCAGCGCGGCATAGTATTGGTAGAAAACCGCTGATGGAATACACAGATGGCGGTTTCAAAGCGGGTATCGCCAAGGTCCGGATAAAATGTCGGCAGGTCCACCGGCATCATCAAACCTTTATAGGTGATGACCCTGGGCGACAGTGAGCAGATATAGTAATCCTGGTCTTCCGCCATCGCCATATTGGTGTAACGGCGAGCCATGTAGAGCCTGGCATTAAACTCTTTCTCGTCAAGCTCTCCTTCGGGGGTAACAAAAATCTGTTCAATACCTGGCAGAAGGTCTTTGGCGATGGGACCAAGGCAATCGACATTAACAGGAACCTGGCGCCAGCCAACAACGTTGAGCCGCTGCTTCTGCAACTCTTTCTCAAGCGTTTTTTTGCCTTTCGCCGCCTTGGCGTTATCCGTGTTGAGAAAGACCATCCCAACGGCATATTGTCCGGGCAGCTCGCAGCCAAACTTTTCTTTCGCAACAGTTCGGAAAAAAGTATCCGGTGTTTGAATCAACAGGCCACAACCGTCGCCTGTTTTACCGTCGGCAGCAATACCTCCACGATGAGTCATACAGGTCAGTGCTTCAATCGCCGTTTTCAGAAGGTGGTGACTTTTCTTACCTTCCATCTGGGCAATTAGCCCGAAACCACAGTTATCCCGAAACTCCCCGGGATTATACAGACCTGCTTTCATAGGCACTTTCTCTACCAACCTCATCAACCCATTATTTTTCTGGCTCGCCTCGCCTTAAATAAAAGTCATCCCGACTTTCCCGGAGCCCCTTCCACCTTGAAGTTGACTCCTCTCTGGAAGGCTTCATGTTCCACTTTCTGAATCAAGTGGATCCACGTCTTTTAAACATTTTCGGTGTGCCACTGGCACACTGCCCTGTCGAGCCATAACTATTTTGTAACCGGTTTTGTAACCAGTATGCTTTCTGCCTCTGGTAGCAGGACTCTCCGCCATAATTATGCAGCTTAAGTGCATAAAACTAAATCTGGCTTATGGCCATCTGGCAGGCAAAACGGCTCGCCATTTTACACGGCTGTTACTGCAATCACAAATGCCCCTTATCAATGCAGGTAAAAACCAAAATAATAGATTGATATATCAAAGCTTTTTACAGAGAACTCACACAACTAAGAACAGTTATGATCAACATAGAGAGAGCTGGAGAGCACGCTCCAGCCATTGAGAAAGTAATCAGGAACAGAACTGCTCAAGGCAGTCCATTAAATGTTGATGACTAAAACTGTCTGTCACCACAGCATGACCAACAGAGTCCAGAAGTACCAGCCGCAATTGGTCATCCAGCACTTTTTTATCAACTGCCATTAGCTCAATAAAGCGATCCGGAGTGATACCAGAAGGAGGCATTACCGGCAGGCTGGCACGTTCAAGCAAATATACAAGCCCATCGACGTCTTCTCTGGATATATTACCTTCCCGGCAAGAAAGATCAGCCGCCATCACCATACCAGCAGCCACCGCTTCACCATGCAGCCAGGAGCCATAACCGGTATGCGTTTCTATTGCATGGCCAAAGGTGTGTCCCAGGTTGAGAATGGCACGAATACCGGACTCGGTCTCATCCGCCTCGACCACTCTGGCTTTGTCCTGACAGGATTGGTGGATTGCGCAGGAAAGCGCCTCTGGGTCACGATCCAGCAAACGCCCAATATTTTCCTGCAACCACTGATAAAATGGTTTATCACAAATCAAACCATATTTGATCACCTCTGCCAGCCCTGCTGCAAGCTCCCGGTCAGGTAACGTGTTCAGTGTCGCCGTATCAATAATGACGGCACTGGGCTGATAGAATGCACCGATCATGTTTTTACCCAGGGCATGGTTGACCCCGGTCTTCCCCCCCACTGACGAGTCAACCTGGGAGAGCAGTGTCGTTGGTACCTGAATAAAATCCACGCCCCGCTGATAGCAGGCCGCTGCAAAACCGGTCATATCCCCAATAACACCGCCACCCAGTGCCAGCAACGTTGTTTTGCGGGTATGCCGTTCCTGTAACAGCTGATCGAAAATAAGGTTGAGTGTTTCGAGTTTTTTATACTGTTCACCATCCGGCAAAGTGATTACCGTCAAATCATAATTTGCCAGAGTGCGCTTAATAAGATTCAGATAGAAAGGGGCAATCGTCTCGTTGGTGACAATGGCAACACGCCTGCCTTTGATGTAAGGCTGGAAATAGTCAGCGTTTGACAAAAGATCAGAGCCGATAAGAATGGGATAACGTCTATCTCCCAGATCGACTTTAAGTTCCAGCATGGTCGATGACTCCCTCACTGTTTCCCCAAACCAACCGTTTGAATAATTTTTTTAATAACCTGACGGGGTGACATGGTGGCAGTGTCCAGAACAAGGTCTGCGATCGACCGATACAGTGGGTCACGCTCTTCAAGCAGCCTGGTCAGAACCTCTTCACGGTCTGGCCGTTGCAGCAATGGTCGTCGCTTGTCTTTTTCCGTTCTCTGCAATTGGATTGCTACCGGCGTACTCAAATAAACAACAAAACCATTGGTGCTCATATGTCGCCTGTTCTCCGAGCGCCCGACAGCCCCCCCACCGGTTGCCATGACTACGCCTTTTTGAGTGCAAATATCTTCGATGACCTGGCTTTCCCTGTCCCGAAACCCCAGCTCGCCTTCAACATCGAAAATCCAGGGAATATCCGCTCCACTGCGCTCTTCAATCACATGATCCGAGTCAAGAAAGGGTCGGGCCAGCTCTTTTGCCAGCATCCTGCCAATGGTACTTTTGCCTGCCCCCATGGGACCAATAAGATAGATATTTGTTAATGGCATGCTCTTTGCCAGCCTGACTTCCTGCCTGTGTGCAGCGAGCGTAGCGCATCGAAAGCAGTCATGACAACAAAAAACGGGAGCCAAAGCTCCCGTCAGAGATTTTAAAACCTGCTATATGCCAGCAGTTTAACGCAATGAAACACCTTCAGTAATGATTCTGGGCGTTATAAAGACCAGAAGCTCTTCTTTTTCATCACTCTCTGTTTTATTGCGGAACAAGCCACCAACCAAGGGAATATCACCCAGAACTGGTACTTTGGCAACGCCGTGTTTTTTAGTCTGCTTAAAGACACCACCCAGAACAACTGTTTCACCATCTTCAACCAGAACCTGGGTAGTGATCTCATTGGTGGAAATAATTGGTACGTTATTGGATGCCTGATTGGTTGTATCGTCATTATTGATCTTGATATCCATAATGACGCGACCATCCGGGGTAATCTGAGGTGTCACCTCCAGCCCCAGCACCGCATCCTTGAACGCGACCGAAGTTGCACCGCTGGAAGTTTTCTCCTCGTAAGGGATTTCTTTACCTGACTTGATCACTGCGGTTTTCTTGTCCGCTGTAATGACTTTTGGCTGTGAAATTACCTCACCTCCACCATCACTCAACAGGGCAGAGAGCTCAAGGTTCAAAATGGTGCCACCTTTGGTGGAGAAGCCGATGGCAATAGCACTTGAAGTCCCTCCGGTTACACTCAGGTCAGTAAATACATCATTATCCTTACCACCCTTAATTGAGAGACCACTTTTACCCTTGAGCGCATCTTTTTTTGACCCACTCCACTGAACACCCAGCTCTTCTTTGAAGTCGGAACTGAGCGCCACGATACGAGCCTCAATCATCACCTGACGGATGGGAATATCCAGTTGATCAATCAGGGCTCTTAATTCATCCAGCTTGACCTGAGTATCCTTGATCAACAGACTATTGGTTCTTGCCACCACCTGAACCGAACCCCTTTCTGTCAACAGGCTGGCACCTTCTGCACCCTGCAGTACCTTGGCAATTTCTGCAGCGTCAGCGTAATTAATCTGAACCAGATCGGTATATACCGGAGCTAACTCACGAATCTGTTTTTCGTTCTCCAGCTGCTCACGCTCACGTGCAGCAATTTCCGCTGCCGGGGCCACTGTGAGGACATTTCCTTCCAAACGCTTATCGAGCCCTTTGGCCTTAAGCACAATATCAAGCGCCTGATCCCAGGGAACATTCTGCAGTCGCAGGGTTACATTACCCTCAACCGTATCCGATGCAACCAGATTCAGATCGGTAAAATCAGCGATCAACTGAAGCACCGCCCGGACTTCAATATCCTGAAAGTTTAACGACAGCTTGTCACCCTTATAAGAAAGCCCTGCTTTTCTTCTATGATCTTTAAGATCTGGAGCCTTGACACTGACAGTCAGCAGGTTGTCTGTCTGATAAGCCAGATACTCAAACTTTCCTTTGGGCTCTATGGTAATAATGCTGTTACCATCTTCAACAGCGGCATCAATAAACTTGATCGGCGTTGCAAAGTCGATAACATCCAGGCGATTTCTCAAATTCTGTGGCAATACATCGCCCTGAAACTCCAGACGGATACGCCCCCCCTGCTCATTCATATCCATCGGAATCCTGGCATCGGACAGGGCAATGATGACCTCTCCCTCACCATCATCACCTCGCTGAAAATCAATATCGGTAATACCTCTTCTCATTTCAGCGGCTTGATAAGATGGCTGACCCCGCTGAGATAACTCCCTCTGAACCGCAGTGGCGCTGCTATTCTCGCCAAGATAAATGCTGAGCGTCCTGCCATCAGCCTGGCTGCTAAAGCGGGTAGGCTGCTGAAGATTAATGACCAGACGGGTTCTGTCACCAGCCTCAAGCACGGTCACACTCTTGGCATTATTAAAACCAATCTCATTATACTTGGGGAGTTCACTGCGGGTAAAAGGCAGGTCTATGGAAATCCGGGGGGGCTTCTCAATGCTGTAGCCATGAGCTACCGGTGCCGCGCCATCAAATGTCAAACGTATCTCAACCATCTCTCCGGGCAATGCAGCTGCATCCATATTTTTCAGGGTGACACCCCACGAGGAAATAGGGAACATGGCCAGCAACGCATACAGAAGCCCTCGGACAGCCCTGGCCTGCAACAGGGGACTAATATTCATCTAACTTACCTATTTCAGAATTAGAATTGTTGTTTCATCGGCATCACTGTTAAATAATCCAGCCCACTTCCGCCACGATGGCTCAAAACTGTATCCTTTGGGTGTAATTAAAAGTGTTCACCAGCAAAAATCTGCCCATAAAACGCAAAT
>NZ_JAHHPM010000176.1 GCF_024606345.1 Endozoicomonas sp. YOMI1 | reverse complement strand
TCAGTCCTTTGACATCAGATTTCAGGAAAATATCAATCGGGGTGGTGAAAGGCAGGTAAAGAATTCACTGTTGCTTTTACGGGGAGCGAGAGGCAGGTAGCGGGCAGCGCTCTTGAAAAGAGAACGGGGATATTATGGCCGATGCCGTGGGAATTTTGGGCTACCTTGGGTATCTATCTATTCGATTGAGTTGAAAAATTTCGTGCCTATCATAAGAGAGCAGGAGAACCTGTTTTTAACAGGGCTGTGTTTAACGGGGCTGTGGCTACCTGAATAAGGGATGATCCACATGCCCGGTATGTTCCGCAAGAAACTTGAACTGGGTACTATGTGAGCTGCCAAAGAACTGGATATCACATTCATCAACAGATTTCTTACTGTCATCAATATTCATAAGTACTCCTTTATAGTACCTGATTCGAAGGTCTTCATCGGTAATGTGTTCAGCCAAACCGGGTTCCGAGAGAAGGAATGTTTTGTGCCTGAGTGTCGCGTTAGGGTCGTAAAAAATAACCTTCATGCACCCATCCTGCCTCTTTAATCTCAGGGCCATTGCGTGTTCAACTACATCATTTAATGTTAAAAAAAAGAAATTCTTTTCATCGCCACCCGCCATATTCCAGTGCTTATCTACCAGCTTGGCAAGAGCCTTAGAAAACGTTCCTTTACGGAAATAATATCCATCAGCGCAGTAGGGTATGTCATGGTTGTCTTCTTCATTTGGAATTACGTTCCCACGTAGTATTATAGGTTCGAGATGTGTATTGGCAGCGATTGACTGTATTTTTTCCGGGGTGTTTATTTTTTCAAAAGTCTTTTTTCCCCGACCAAACACTTTTGTGGCATAAGCCCAGGCGAAATGTCGACAGACTATAAGTTCTCCAGGTACAAGTTCTCTGGTGTCAATATCAGAGCGGTGAACTTTACCATTAAGATTTATGGGGGGGGGGAGGAGTTATCAGAGTTAAATATGGGGATTGGAGCAACACTGCCATTCTCATTGAAAGCAAGTTTAACCTGAAGCTTGCGCCCTTCATCATGCAGTTTATCAATCTTATCAGAAATATAAGGCGTTGAGTTCTTACAGGCTGACGGGATGCTAATGTCATAAACATTCAATGGTTTACGGAGTTTTTGGGTATACCGTGCATTTGGGTGTTCTTTCATCATCTTTTGGGTGTTACTGTCTAGAGCGCTGATACAGTAACAACCAAAATATGCCTTGATGCCATTAAAAAGACATTTTATGGCCCTGATTGGCAGTAAGGATTCTGCATGTCTGTGCCATGAATATAACAGTGCGAATTGAGCATCAAGTTTTATTAGATCCATTACGAGATAATCCTTTGTTACTAAATTCTAATGATTTATTTATTTATTTTAGAGTGTAAAAGTACTAATAAGTTCCACGGCTGTTCCTCTGTTCAGGAATGAGTGAAGTTTGCTGTTGCAAGCAGGATGGCTTGGTGGGGTATCTATTTATTGGATTTTATTGAATTTAGTGAAAAGTTGGACTAAGGAGTCTCCCTTAACATCCGCACGACTGGTTCCCGCAGTTCCATAGGAAAGCCCGGTACAGAGTCATGCCTTCTATACGCCGGACACCGCCTGCACAGCATTCGGAATTATAGGAATAAGGTTCAGGATGACACTCATCCTATTTGGCAGTAAAGCTCGCATTTATGTTGCCCGGGAGCTGGTGAACAATGTTAAAACAATTGGCATATTTGAAAAAATAACCAATATTATAGAATCCCGATCATTAAAAACCTGAAATTTACAACGATTTTTCTGGCCCAATGGATGGCTGCCGAATGGCACTGTAAGAAGCAGATTGACCGGCAAGCAGTGGTGAGCATTCACTGGATGGAACAATTGTTCTTTTTTTTGTGGCTTTGGCTGCTTTTATCATTTCCACTGTTTCTCTATTTCCGTGATAACGCCGAGCGGCTGCCTCAGGTGACCTGGTGAGCGAAAGACGCCACAGTCGAAATCTTTCCGCTTTTTTGTTTGGATCTGCACCATTGGCTAATAAGAGTTCAACAATCTTATTGTTACCCTGCCTGGCTGCAAAATAAAGCGGCGTGGCCCCTTTTTCATTAGCCTGGTTAACAGCAGCACCGTTTTCGATCAGCAGCCGGACCACCTCAACATGTCCTTTTTTCACAGCAAAAGAGAGCGGCGTGTTACCTTTACTAGTAGCCTGGTTAACATGAGCCTCATTGTTGAGCAGCAGCCGGACCACCTCAATATGCCCTTCTTCCGCAGCATAACTGAGCGGCGTAGACCCGTGTAGACTGGCCAGGTTAACATTAGCCCCATTGTTGAGCAGCAGCCGGACCACCTCAATATGCCCTTCTGCCGCAGCAAAACGAAGCGATGTGTCCCCATCTAAAGTAGTCAGGTTAACACCAGCCTCATTGTTGAGCAGCAGCCGGACCACCTCAATATGCCCTTTTTCCGCAGCATAACTGAGCGGCGTGGACCCGTGTAAAGTAACCAGGTTAACATCAGCCTTATTGTTGAGCAGCAGCCGAACCACCTCAACACGCCCTTTTTCCGCAGCATAACTGAGCGCCGTGGACCCGTCTGCAGTCGCTTGATTAACCTTAGCCTCATAGTCGATCAGCAGCCGGACCAGCTCAACACGCCCGTATTTCGCAGCAAGAATGAGCGGCGTGAACCCTTCTCCAACAACCTGGTTAACCTCAGCCTCATGGTCGATCAACAGCTGGGCCAGCTCAATATTCCCTGCTGCGGCAGCATAACTGAGCGGCGTCCACCCAACTTGAGTAACATAGTTAACATCAGCCCTTTTGTTGATCAGCAGCTGGGCCAGCTCAACGTGCCTTTTAGCAACTGCAACAAAAAGCAAAGAAACCATATCCCCGGTTTTTCCGGAACGGTAACTCTTGTATACGACAGTGTAGTCCTTTTCCAGCTCTCTTTTAAGGCAGCTGAGATCGCCGACCCTGCATGCCGCCAGTGGTGGGGGCTCATTGTAGGGGTTGTCACAGATTGCTTTAGAAATGGCAGAATCAACCCCATCAAATCGCTGATAGGAGAATCCAGAAGATCGGCTAATTGAATCCATAACTACCGCCAGGGTGCTGTGGTCAAACTCACTTGAGAGGTTAGATTAAAAATTTGATGTTTAGTTCAACCGGAATCGCAGATTGTGTTTGGCTGGACTAACTGACCACGCCAGCCAAGAGCTCCCGAACCGGCTTGAAGGAACGACGATGAACGGGAGCAGGCCCCAACTTTCTTAACGCTTCCAGATGGACCCTGGTTGGATAACCTTTATGCCCTGCGATGCCATAACCCGGCCACTGTCTGTCCATAATCAACATTTCCCGGTCGCGGGTCACCTTGGCAATGATAGATGCGGCAGCAATCTCAGGAACACGACTATCGCCTTTTACAATGGCTTCTGCACGACAGGAAAGCGTTGGACAGCGGTTACCATCGATATAAGCCAGTTCAGGCCTGACCGATAACCCCTCAACCGCCCGCTGCATTGCCAGCATGGTGGCATGGAGAATATTCAGTTCATCGATTTCTGCAACTTCAGCCCTGCCCAGTGACCAGGCCAGGGCGTTATGACAAATAATGTCAAAAAGCGTCTCCCGCCTTTTCTCCGACAGTTTTTTGGAGTCATTCAAACCTTCAATCGGGCGGGCAGGGTCCAGGATGACTGCAGCAGCAATCACTGGCCCACACAATGGACCTCTGCCCACTTCATCAACGCCGGCAACCATTATTCCTGTGTCACTGGTTTCACACCAGTCAAATTGATTTTGCTTCATTGGCTCTCTACCCGCTGAGGGCTCTCTACCCGCTGAGGGCTCTCTACCCGCTGAGGGCTCTCTACCCGCTTGAGGGCACTTAGTCCTCTAAAGGCTCTTTTTCTGCTGAATGACTGACATCACCGCTTGGAAGGCCAACCTGCTGGCATCCTGCTTCAGTTGATGGTGAATCTCCATAAAAGACTGTTTCAGAGCCCCTCTGTACTCCTGATCCTCAATCGCCTTCTTGATCAAAACCCGGAGGTTTTCCGGGGTAGCATCGTCCTGTAACACTTCAGGTACCAACTCTCGGTCGGCCAGAAGGTTTGGCAGAGAGACATATTTGACCTTAACCATCCGGCTGATAATGGCAAAACTGAGCGGTGCCATTTTATAACTGACAACCAGCGGCTTTTTATGCAGTGCCGCTTCAAGAACAGCGGTTCCCGAGGCGGTCAGAATCGCATCCGATGCGGCCATGACTGATTGTGCCTGACCATCATAGACCCTAACATCAAGATCCGGGAACTCACTGACAATGGGTAGAAGCTGTTTTTTTCGCCGCTCATTGGCACAGGGAATTAAAAAACGGGCATCCGGGAAATCTTTCCTGAGCAGGCGAGCGGTCGCAAGAAATAATTGACCAAGTTTGGCTATCTCTGTTTTTCGGCTTCCCGGCAAGAGTCCGATCACCGGCCCACCGCCATGAATGACCCCTAAAGTCTGTCTGGCTGCGTCTTGATCCGGATTCATCGAAATCTGGTCAGCCAGGGGATGGCCAACAAAGGTCACTGGTACACCATGATCCCTGTAATAGTCCGCTTCAAAGGGCAGCAGTGCCAGCATATGGTCTACCGAGTGCCGGATTTTCTTCAGACGGCCTTCACGCCAGGCCCATACCTGGGGGCTGACATAATGCACGGTTGGAATACCGGAAGCTTTCAACCTGCGCTCAAGGGCCAGGTTAAAATCAGGGGCATCAATACCAATAAATACATCGGGCTGATCGGCAATCAGCCGCTCCCGCAACTGTTTGCGAATACCCAGCAGTTCTCGCAGACGACCCAGAACCTCAACCAGTCCCATCACCGATAACCGCTCCATGGGAAACAAGCTGTCAAAACCCTCTGACTGCATCAAAGGACCGCCAATGCCATAGCAGTAAGCATCCGAATATTGTCGTTTGATTTCCCGGATCAACCCGGCCCCGAGAATATCCCCTGAGGCTTCTCCTGCCACCACTGCCACACGTAATGATACCCCTGGGTGAGAATCAGCCGACTGCATCACCGGGTAATACCACGGCTTGATGATTTCAGAGAGTCAATC
Organism: Endozoicomonas sp. YOMI1; assembly: GCF_024606345.1. Taxonomy (GTDB): domain Bacteria; phylum Pseudomonadota; class Gammaproteobacteria; order Pseudomonadales; family Endozoicomonadaceae; genus Endozoicomonas. The sequence continues at coordinate 14,504 of NZ_JAHHPM010000176.1, read as the reverse complement.
AGCAGTTGAATTTCCGGTAACGGCTCCATACTCTCGAGACGATCAATCGCTTCAGCGGTTCTCAACCCCTGACGGTAAATGATCTTGTAGCACTGTCTCAGTTTGCTGATCAGTTCAAGCGTGTATCCCCGGCGACGCATACCTTCAAAGTTCATACCATGGGCTTCAGCCGGATTACCACTGGACATGATAAATGCCGGTACATCTTTAAACAGTGCCGTATGGGCAGCGCTCATACTGAAGGCACCAATCTTGCAGAACTGGTGTACCGTTGTGTAACCACCCAGGATGGCGCTATCGCCAACAATCACATGACCAGCAAGTGCCACATTATTGGCAATAATACAGTTGTCGCCTACAGCACAATCATGGGCCACATGAACGTAGGCCATCAGCAAATTGTTACTGCCAATAGAAGTCAACCATTGATCCTGGATGGTGCCACGATGGATCGTACAGCCTTCACGGATAATATTGTTATCACCAATCTCCAGGCGTGTAGGTTCACCAGCGTATTTTTTGTCCTGACATTCTTCACCAACACTGGAAAACTGAAAAATACAGTTGTTTTTCCCGAGAACCGTTGGGCCCTTGATCACCACGTGAGAGTGGATACGGGTACCCATGCCCACTTCAACACCCGGCCCAATATAAGTCCATGGCCCAACGTCAACGTCTTCACCAATACGGGCACCCGGTTCGACAATGGCCGAGGGATGAACCCTGGCGGTTGGATGAATATCGGCTTTCAACGGGCTAATGGCTTCAACAGCCCTGGCAGCTTCAGAATCAGTAACGGAGAGTGTGTCGCTCAAGATTTTATTTCCTTTCTTGCACACGTAACTTCTGCAGAGCAGACAATATTACCATCAACCACCGCCTCACAGGCAAATTTCCAGATATCCCGTTTCAGTGCCAACAGTTTTGCACGGAGAATCAATTGATCACCAGGAACCACCGGTGTGCGAAAACGCACTTTATCCACTCCGGCAAAATAGTAGATTGTGTCGCCATCCGCCTTACGAATGTGATAACCAAGGATGCCTGCTGACTGAGCCATCGCTTCAATAATCAAAACACCCGGCATCACCGGGTGCTGCGGGAAATGACCATTAAAATGTGGCTCATTACTGGATACATTTTTAAGGCACTCAATGGTGCCATTATCTATATCCACATGAAGAACCCGATCCACCAGCAGAAAAGGATACCGATGGGGCAGGATCTCCTTAATTACCTCAATTCGTCTCATTCGCCATAAACTCTAATCTTCGATGTAACAGAAAAAGGCTGGAAAACCAGCCTTTTCTTTACCGTAATAATTCTCACCGCTAATTAGCAGATGGGTTTCAGCGTACTTAATCACTGTTTCTCCAGCTGTTTAACCCGCCTGGCCAGATCATCCAATTGCCGGAAACGAACCACGTTTTTCCGCCACTCGCGACTCTCCATAAAACCAGTACCCGAGGAATAGGAGCCAGCCCTGGTAATTGAGCGTGTAATCATGGCCATGCCACTGATAAACGTACCATCAGCAATGGTCAGATGACCGGCAAAACCGGCTGCTCCGGCAATAGTACAATTTTTACCAATCGTTGTACTTCCGGAAATACCGACACCGGCGGCAATGGCCGTGTTCTCGCCAATCACCACATTGTGAGCGATCTGAATCAGGTTATCCAGACGGACACCACTGTGTATTTCCGTATTACCCAGGGCACCACGGTCAATACAGGTGTTGTTGCCAATTTCAACATCACTACCGATCACTACACCACCAATCTGGGCGATTTTGTGCCAGCGGCCATCAGCATGTGCATTACCAAAACCATCACCACCAATCACTGCTCCGGAATGAATGATGGTTCGATCGCCGATGGTGACACCGTGGCAGACCGTAACATTACGATGAAGGTGAACATCTGCGCCAAGCAAGGAGTCGTGACCAACCACTGTACCGGCATCAATGCGCACACCGGCGGCAATCTGAACACCTGCCTCAATAACAACGTTGGCACCAATGGCAGCCGTAGCATCCACAATCGCGGTCTCATCAACCACGGCACTGGGGTGAATACCTTTATTGCCACCACGGTCAGTATCGAACAGGAAGGAGAGCCGGGCATAACCCAGGTATGGGTTATCAAGAATCAGGGCATTTCCGGAAAACCCGCTGGCCGAATCAGGGCAGAGAATAACCGCACCGGCCTGAGTGGTTTCCAGATATCTGGCATAGGCCGGATTGGCCAGAAAGCTTAACTCATGCCCCTGCGCATCCTGAAGGGTATTCAGACCTGAGACCTGCTTATCCGCATCTCCCTGCAGCCGGGCATCACACTTTCCTGCCAGTTGTGACAAAGTATAAACATCAGTCATGATTCATTACTTCATCTGGTTGAGGCTTTCGATGACCTTGCGGGTAATATCAATACCAGGACTGCCATAGATGGTCATCTGACGATCAATGACCAGATCCAGCTTTAACTCACTAATGACTTTATCGATGGCAGCCTGCAGTTTTGGCCGCAGCTTTTCCCGCTCCGCATTATCCGCTTCTGTCCTTTCAGTCTGAAACTGGCGTCCTTTCAGTTGCCAGTCTTCATACTTGCGCTGTAACTCCAGCTGACGAACTTTCAACTGCTCGGCGCTCAAAGTCGGGCCATCTTTCTGCAGCTTTTCCTGCATATTACGAACTTCACTCTCCAGCTTCTGCAGAGCGACTAACTGAGGCTTGAACTTGGATTCAGACTTTTTGGCGTATTGTTTGCCTGCATTGGATTCACTCAACACCATCACCGTATCAAGTACACCAATTTTACTGCCAGTAGTGGCAGCATTGGCCAGAGGGGCCAGCATAATCAGGGCCAGGAATGCCAGTCTGATTGATTTCAAAATAAATCTCCTGAAAACGGTAAAAAAAGGGCATTATAAAGAAAAGAAAAGGTGCCTGATAGCACCCTTTAATTACGTAAAATGCCCTCTTAAAAGAGGGCTTTGATTAGAATGGAGCACCCAGGGAGAACTGGAAGGTCTGGGTTTCGTCCTTATCCTGATCTTTAACCTTAAGTGCTTTCGCCAGACTGAAGGTCAACGGGCCTAAAGGAGTAATCCAGGTCAGACCAACACCGGTACTGTATCGTAGTTCTGCCAGATCCGGTTTATAGCAGCCCACCATATCAACACCAGTAGGACAGGTGGTATCAAAGACATTACCGAAGTCAAAGAACACGCTGGTTCTTAATGAGCGCTGGTCTTTCACGAATGGTAGAGGGAACAACACTTCAACCGTCCCTTCAACCATTACATCTCCACCCATGCTGTTAAAATCATTAGCATTATCACTCTGCGGAGCCTTTGGCCCCAGCGAGTTGTCCTTGTAACCTCTGACGGAACCGAATCCACCGGCATAGAAGTTCTCAAAGAACGGCATTTCAGAAGTACTGCCATAGGCACCGCCATAGCCCAGACGAGTGGCAAAACGCGCCGTCAGACTGCGGGTAATGGGCTGGAAGTACTGACCTCGATACACCAGCTTATAAAATGTGGTCGTTGAACCCGGAATTGCGGCAGACAGCGAGACGCTTTGCGAAAAACCCGCCGTTGGCAGGAGCCCACGGTTCAGCTCTGACTGCGACCAGCCCAGCGACGTCTTGATATTGGTAAACTTGCGCCCTTCTTTACCCAGAAAATCCAGAATAACCCTGGGAGTGCCGGAACCGGTGGTAATTTCCGTACCATCAACCCCAAGACTGAAATTAATGGACTCTGTTTCAGACAATGGATACCCGAAACGGACGTTACCACCAAAAGTGTCAGCCGCATAACTCGAGATGTCCGAACCACTGTAATCATAGGTTCGATAGTAGAAATCAAAACCACGGGATACACCGTCAATGGTGTAATAGGGATCCATAAAACTGAAATTGTAGAGTTGGCTGACATCACTCTTGTTCAGACCAACGGTGACCTTGTTTCCGCTTCCCAGGAAGTTATTCTGGCTGACAGAGCCACCGAGCAACAAACCATCAGACTGGGAGTAACCGATACTGGCCGTGACACTACCGGAAGGCTGCTCCTCTACGGTGTAATTGACATCAATCTGATCGCTGGTTCCCGGCACCGGAGGCGTTTCAACATTGACTTCCTTGAAATACCCCAGGCGCTCAAGCCGCACCTTGGACTGCTCAATCTTCTGGGTATTGGCAGAAGCACCCTCCATTTGGCGCATTTCCCGACGTAGCACCTCATCATCGGTCTTGGTATTTCCGGAGAAATTAATCCGTCGGACATACGCTCTTCGACCCGGATCAACAAAGAAGGTTAACTCAACGGTTTTGCTGTCATGATCCGGTTTGGGAATTCCGGTCACATTGGCAAAGGTATACCCTTCGTTGCCAAGGCGGCGGCTCAGAATCTCTTCAGTGGTAGTGATCAGTCTACGGGAGAACACCTGCTCCGGCTGGGCCAGCAGCAGCTTTCTTGCCTCGTCTTCGGGAATAACCAGATCACCGGCAAGCTTGACGTCACTGACTGTGTACTTATCGCCTTCATCAACGTTGACCGTGATATACACACTCTGCTTGTCAGGGCTGATAGAAACCTGGGTGGAGGTAATATTGAAGTTGATATAACCCCGATCCAGGTACCATGACCTCAAACGCTCCAGGTCACCGGACAGTTTCTCCCGGGAGTATTTATCCGCAGAACTGAAGAATTGATACCACTCGGTTTTCTGCAACTCAAAAAGGTCAATAAGGTTATCCTTGGGGAAGGCCGTATTTCCCACAACATTGACGTGCTGTATGGTAGCAACCTTGCCTTCCTTAACATTGATTCGCAACTTCACCCGGTTACGGGGCTGTGCTTCAACATCGGCAGTGATCCTGGCACCATAGCGCCCCTGGGCAACGTATTGACGCTCAAGTTCAAGACGGATCGCTTCCAGCGTGGCCTGCTGAAAAATCTCACCTTCCGCCAGACCGGAGCGCTCCAGACCAGTCATCAGGTCTTCCGTCTTGATAGCCTTATTGCCCTTGATCTCAATTGCGCTGATAGAGGGTCGCTCAACTACTGCAACCACCAGCACATCGCCTTCACGGGCCATACGAATATCATTGAAATACCCGGTTTGGTAAAGTGCCCGGGCGGCCCCGGCAATATCCGGTGATTCAATATCATCACCAACCTCAACCGGCAGGGCATTAAAAACTGTCCCGGCTGAAACCCGTTGCAGGCCATCAATCCGGATATCTGAGACGACGAAGGCCTGTGCAGCAGGCACGATGGCTATAGAGCCAATCAGCAGAGACAACAGTGATCGCTTCATGGAATCCGTTCTTATCCGTGTTCATTTCGCATTAACGTGAAAAACATGTTCTTCAATTTCCACACCGCTATTCAATGATGCGCAGAGCGCAAAGTGCTTTTCTTTCACCTGGATATTTGATGGTCAAAACAATGCTGTTACAGCCTCTTCAGGCAGCGCATCAGTTTGACCCGACGTGTCATTGAAAGAGGCGACTCAGGTCGTTATACATGGCCAGCATCATCACTCCGACAACAAACGTTACCCCGATTTTCAAACCCAGTGTCTGTATTTTCTCAGAAAGCGGCTTTCCCCTGACCATTTCTACGAGGTAGAAAAGCAGATGGCCGCCATCCAGCACGGGTATAGGGAGCAGGTTCAACACCCCAAGACTGACGCTCAACATTGCCAGAAAATAGAGGAAATTTTCCAGTCCAGACTCAAGGGACGCGCCAGCCACTTTAGCAATGGTTATCGGACCGCTCAAGTTTTTAACCGAAACAAGCCCGACAACCATCTTCCAGAGGGACTCCAGTGTCATGCTGGTCAGCGACCAAGTCGCCCGGGTACCTTTTACCAGCGATTCAACCGGCCCGAACTGTAAATGGCGAATCATGGTTTCTGGCCAGGAAACCTGTTGGACACCTGCACCGATAAAACCGGTTGTCACCCCATCAGTGGATCGACTGCCCGGGGTCAATTGCATGTCCTGACTAACGCCATCCCGTTCAACCAGCAATTGCAGCGTTTGACCAGCATTGTCACGGACCAGTTCAACAAAGTGCATCCAGTCAATAACGGTTTCCCCATTAACACGCAGGATTTTATCACCTGATTCAAGACCATCTCTCGCTGCCGCCCCATCGTCCGCTAACTGACCAATCACTGCAGGGATAACAGGAGAGTAAGGCACAATACCCAGGGAACGCACGGGGTTTGGCTGCTCTTCATTAACCAGCCAGTCAACTATCGCGATATTTTTATCCCGTACAGCACCCTCTGAAGCTTCTCCGGGTTCGCCAGCCCGGATAGAGAAATTAAGATTTCTGCTCTCACCAATGTAGGTCAGCAGCTCCATGTTCACTGCCTGCCAGCCCGGCGTTTCAACACCGTTCACGGCAACAATTTCATCACCGGGGTGAATGCCTGCAACGGCAGACGGAGAATCGGGAATCACTTCGCCAACCTGAGGCATCAGGGTACGAACACCCACCATATACATGAGCCAGAGGGCAAAAACGGCAAGCAGAAAATTAGCTGCAGGCCCGGCAGCGACAATCGCAATTCGGGCAAGAACAGACTTACTATTGAAGGAAAGGTGCTGTTCATTAACGGGAACCGGCCCCTCCCTCTCATCCAGCATCTTGACATAGCCACCCAGCGGTACTGCAGCAATACTGTATTCAGTGCCATGGCGATCAGTCCAACGCCACAATGACTTGCCAAAGCCCACAGAGAACCGGAGCACTTTAACACCACAACGGCGGGCCACCCAGAAGTGACCATACTCGTGAATACTCACCAGTATTCCAAGGGTCACTACAAAAGCAAATATGGTCTGTGCTGAGTCAGCTATCTCCGACAAAAGCGATTCAAAAATCATGCAACACCCTGCATTTGTGAAACCTGTTTCCGGGCCAGATAGCGGGCTTCCTTGTCAGCTTCCAGCACTTGATCTATGTCTCCGACACTCATGACCGGTAAGGTCTGCAATGTTGCATCAATAACTTCAGGTATGCAGTCAAAACGCAGTTTGCGTTCCAGAAATGCATCAACGGCAATTTCATTGGCAGCATTGAGCATAGCAGCTGCTGTACCACCGCTGCGTGCCGCATCCTGGGCCAGCTTCAAACAACGGTAACGCATCATGTCCGGAGCATAGAAATCCAGTCTGGCGATCTCAGTCAGAGACAGGGGAGCAACACCGGATGGTATTCTTCCCGGCCATGCCAGCGCATGGGCAATGGGCGTTCTCATGTCCGGATTTCCCATCTGAGCCAGTACCGAGCCATCCTCATAATCCACCATTGAGTGGATGATGCTTTGCGGATGAATCACCACCTCTACCTGCTCGGGACGGGCATCAAACAACCAGCATGCTTCAATAAACTCAAGCCCCTTATTCATCATCGTGGCAGAGTCTACCGAAATTTTACGCCCCATACTCCAGTTTGGATGGGCACAGGCCTGTTCAGGCGTCACAGCGGCAAAACTTTCTACCGGAGACTGTCGGAATGGACCTCCGGAAGCGGTCAGTAATATTCGTCTGACCCCTGCCCGCTCAAGCCCCCTGTGGTGATCAGCAGGCAAGCACTGAAAAATGGCGTTATGCTCACTATCGATAGGAAGGAGCACAGAACCAGACGCCTTAACCGCATCCATGAACAAAGTACCGGTCATCACCAGCGTTTCCTTGTTCGCCAGAAGTATTTTTTTCCCGGCACGAACCGCAGCCATGGTTGGCGATAGCCCTGCAGCACCAACAATGGCCGCCATAACCACATCCACATCACCATCGGCCGCCACCTGGTTCATGGCCTCCGGGCCGGACTCAACGGAAATGCCCAGGCCTTCAGACTGAAGATCTGCCCTGAGACTGCTGGCTGCCCGCTCATCCGCCATAACGATATATTGCGGCTGAAACTGACGAGCCTGCTCCAGCATAACATCCGCATTTCTGCCCGCTATTAACGAATGCACGCTGTATTGATCCGGGTTGCGAGCGATAACATCCAAAGTACTTCTGCCAATAGACCCTGTGGATCCCAACACACAAACCCGCAGCCTACCGAATTGAGAACATGATACAGTCATGACCTACACACCCCTGATTATCATGACATAAAGAGTAAATATCGGAACGGCAGCAGTCAGGCTATCAATTCGATCGAGCACACCACCATGACCAGGCAGCAGGCTTCCGCTGTCCTTAACCCCCCGGTAACGTTTCAAAACACTTTCCCAGAGGTCGCCCAGAACGGAAACCAGAACAGTCAGTATGGTCAGAATCAACAATGACACCCCCTGAAAAAAGCTGATACTGCCAGACAACGTCACAAGACTTGAAATCAGCATTGAGACCAGTAAGCCACCGACCAGCCCCTCCAGCGTCTTTTTAGGGCTGACCCGCTCAATAAGCTTTGTTTTACCAAAACGCTTACCAGCAAAATAAGCACCACAGTCTGCCGCCCAGACCAGCACCAGAAGAGTAACGATCAACCAGGCTGAACCTGGCATTTGTTTGAGTTCATAAAGACCCAGCCATGCGGGCACCAGGGTAAGCAAACCCATCAATAATCTGAGAGGCCTGCTCTCAAGCCAGCGCCCGCTCCGGGGATATTGCCTGACAAGGATAAAGGCGATCAGCCACCAGACAGCAGCCAGACCAAGGATCAGAGAGGAAGGTAAAAAAAGTGTCAGACCACAAAAAACACCAATAGCCAACGCATAGATCAGACGTACAGATTGTTGCTCAAAACCCGAGAGGTTTGCCCATTCCCAGGCCGCCAGCATAATAATAGCGGCAATAAAGCAGCCAAAACCGGTTAACGGTAATAAAAAAACGCCTGTCAGCGCCACTGGCGCTAATGTAGCAGCAGTTATAACTCTCTCTTTCAGCACAGTGTTTCAGCCTCCACTTGCTCGCTGGTTTTGCCAAATCGTCGCTGGCGACGGGCGTAGCTCAGCAGGGCCTGCTGTAATTCATTACGACCAAAATCCGGCCACAAGGTGTCGGTAAAGTAAAACTCACTGTAAGCACATTGCCACAACAGAAAGTTACTGATTCGCTGCTCACCACTGGTACGAATCAATAGATCAGGGGCAGGCAAACCCGACGTACTCAGATGTTGCTCAATGGCAGACTCATCAATATCTTTAGCATCAAGCTCACCTCGCGCCACTTTTTCAGCCAGTTGCCGTGCCGCAGAAGCGACATCCCACCTACCACCGTAGTTGGCAGCAATAACCAGGGTCACTGAATAATCATTGGCAGTAAGCGTTTCTACTTCATGAATATATTTCTGAATTTCAGGACTGAATCGGGTAATGTCGCCAATGACCTTCAACCGGATGCGTTTTTTCTGCATCCGTCGAGCCTCTCGCTTGAGAACGCCCAGGAACAGGCGCATAAGGCCATTCACTTCAATGACCGGCCGATTCCAGTTCTCGCTGCTAAACGCAAACAGCGTGAGCACTTCAACACCCTGTTCATCGCAGGCTTCAACCACCTCACGGACCCGGTTAACACCAGCGCGATGCCCGGCGAGTCCGGGCAGGTGTTTCCGTTTGGCCCAGCGGTTGTTCCCATCAAGAATGATAGCCACATGGCGCGGCAGCCTCTCTGGCGGAACTCCCTGAATGCCGCTTTTTCCCTGTAACGATGTATTGGCCATGGATTAAGACGATCTGAAAATTGGCAGGTAAAAAAAGTGTAACAGTAGAACCTTGCAGGAGCCTGCCGTAAAAAGCAAGCACCCACAAAGCATCAAAAGACAGCTGACGCCTGAAGTTTTGCACTCATTACCATCTGACTCTGGTCTGAATGGTTCTTGACTGATATACCAGACAAGGCAGTGACTGCAAATCATTACAGTCAGCCATTAGATCGCCATTAGATCTTCTTCCTTGACAGAAAGATTTTTATCAACCTGAGCAATAAACTGATCAGTCAGCTTCTGAACATCATCCTGACCACGACGCTCATCGTCTTCACTGATCACTTTTTCCTTTTCCAGCTCTCTAATATCAGCCAGTGCATCACGGCGAATATTGCGGATAGCAATGCGGGCATTCTCCGCATCCTGACGCGCCTGACGAATATAGCCCTTGCGGGTTTCTTCGGTCAGCGGTGGCAGGGGAATACGAATAACTTCACCGGCAGTAGAAGGATTCAGCCCCAGGTCAGACTTCAGAATCGCCTTTTCAACATCAGGAACAATCTGTCTTTCCCAGACACGTACTGCGAGCGTACGAGCGTCTTCAACAGAAATGTTAGCCATCTGACTCAACGGTGTTTCCGAGCCATAGTAAGACACCTTAATACCATCAAGAAGACTTGGATGGGCCCGACCGGTACGAATCTTGTTGAAGGCAACCGTCAACGATTCAATGGTTTTGCCCATACGCTCTTTGGCATCATCTTTAATCTCATTGATCATCATTAACCCCCGTTTACCAGTGTTCCTTCATTACCGCCAACCAAAAGATTTAACAGAGCGCCGGATTTGTTCATATTAAACACCCGAACAGGCATCTGCTGATCGCGCACCAGGCAAATCGCCGTTAAATCCATAACGCCCAGTTTGCGCTCCAGGACATCATCATAGGTCAGCTGATCAAATTTAACCGCATCAGAATGCTTTACCGGATCTTTATCATAGACACCGTCAACCTTGGTGGCCTTGAGAACAACATCAACGCCTACCTCAATGCCTCTCAGACAGGCCGCTGAGTCGGTAGTAAAAAATGGATTTCCGGTACCAGCAGAAAAAATCACCACATCGCCAGAGTTGAGATACCTCATGGCACGGCGATGATCATAATGCTCAACAACACCACTCATGGGAATGGCTGACATCACCCGGGTATTGATATTGGATCGTTCAAGGGCATCACGCATGGCAAGGGCATTCATCACGGTTGCCAGCATCCCCATGTGATCACCGGTTACCCGGTCCAGGCCTGCAGCACTCAGGGCAGCGCCTCGAAAGAGGTTTCCACCACCAATAACGATACCAACCTGTACACCGATCCCTACTAACTGACCGATTTCCAGGGCCATTCGATCCAGAACCCTGGGATCAATACCAAACTCACCCTCACCCTGCAGAGCTTCACCACTGAGTTTCAGCAATATACGTTTGTATTTCGGTTGACTATCACTTGACGGCATGTTCAGTTTCCGAGTCTGGTTGGCTAAATTACACACATCCCGCAAATGCGCTACCATGTGGAAATCAGCCATGAAAGCTGCATTCGATGAATCATCTGGCCGAAAATGATCTGCTCTAACCAACCAGCCAGCGAGTTGATGTGTTCTGACAGTTGACGTTCTTATCCATGAAACTTTCCCATGGAGAAAACCTGAAAATCAACCATCAGCTACGGATAGACATGAAAAGGCCAACCCAATGGGCTGGCCTTTTTATTACAGTCCTGCCTGAGCGCGAACTTCAGCAGCAAAGTCCACTTCTTCTTTCTCGATACCTTCACCCACTTCAAAACGTACAAAGCTGGATACAGCAGCGTCGGCTTTCCTGGCCAGGGCACCAACAGTGGTATCAGGATCTTTAACGAAAGGCTGTTCAACCAGGCTGCTTTCTGCCAGGAACTTGCTGATACGACCTTCGATCATCTTCTCGATGATATTGGCAGGCTTGCCAGACTGCTCAGCCTGAGCCTGGAAGATCGCTTTCTCTTTCTCTACCAGCTCAGCCGGCATATCTTCCTTGTTAACCACCTGTGGGTTAACAGCCGCAACGTGCATGGCAATATCGCGAGCCAGTTCAGTATCGCCACCTTCCAGTTTGGTCAGAACGGCGATACGCTTGTTACCGTGAACGTATGAGCCAATCACGCCGCCTTCAACGATAGCGATACGGCGAACACCGATGTTTTCACCGATCTTCTGAACCAGCGCCTGACGGGCTTCTTCCAGCTCGCCTTCCATCAGGGCAGCAACATCGGCTTCCTTACGGGCAAAAGCCGCATCAACGACTTTTTGCACGTAACCCAGGAAGTTATCGTCACGGGCAACGAAGTCAGTTTCACTGTTAACTTCAACCAGTACACCAAAGCTGGCATCGTCCGCCACTTTAACCGCTACAATACCTTCCGCAGCAATACGACCGGCTTTCTTGGCCGCTTTTGCCTGACCGGACTTACGCATTTCTTCGATTGCAACTTCAATGTCACCCTGTGCTTCAACCAGTGCTTTTTTGCACTCCATCATGCCCAGGCCAGTACGCTCACGCAGTTCTTTTACCAGTGCTGCACTAATAGCTGCCATGGTTGATTCCTCGCAAATTGACAGTCTTTTTATGCCACCATCAAATCAATGGCATAAAAGAATAGTTATCTGTACATCGGAAAAAAGGGGGCCAAAAGCCCCCTTACTCTTTTCCAAAATCGGCAAACAGCATCTGTTATTTTTGCAGGACAATCCCAAAGGAAACCACCCTGCAGCCCAGTCATAAGACCAGCTTAATTAGATACTGCCTGAAGCCGGATCTTCGAAGCCTCAGGCTTCTTCAGAACCTTCCGCTTCTTCAGACTTGGGAGCTTCCTCAGCCTTTGGTGCCTCAGCTACAGCAGGCTCTTCGACTTCTACGAACTCGTCTTCAGCACCAGTGCTGGCACGGACACGACCTTCCAGAATCACATCAGCAGCAGCCTTCAGGTACAGCTGTATAGCACGGATCGCATCATCATTACCTGGAATGATGTAGTCCACACCTTCAGGGCTGGAGTTGGTATCCACGATACCAATGACCGGAATACCCAGCTTGTTGGCTTCCTGAATGGCAATGCGCTCATGCTCAACGTCGATAACGAACAGAGCGTCTGGCAGACTGCCCATGTCCTTGATACCGCCCAGACTGCGATCCAGTTTTTCCAGATCACGGCTGCGCATCAGCGCTTCTTTCTTGGTCAGTTTTTCAAAAGTACCGTCGTCACGCTGGCTTTCAAGATCACGCAGACGCTTGATGGACTGGCGAATAGTCTTGTAGTTGGTCAACATACCACCCAACCAGCGGTGATCAACGTAAGGCATGCCACAGCGAGTAGCTTCTTCACGAATGATCTTGCCGGCAGCACGCTTGGTACCAACAAACAGAACCTTGTTCTTGCCTTCAGCCAGTTTGCCGATGAACTGCAGAGCACCATTAAAGGCAGGCAGGGTGTGCTCAAGGTTAATGATATGAATTCGGTTGCGTGCACCAAAGATGAACTTGTTCATCTTCGGGTTCCAGTAACGGGTCTGGTGACCGAAATGCACGCCAGCCTTGAGCATGTCACGCATAGTGACTTGAGTCATGGGAATCTCCTGATTCAGGGTTATGCCTCCAAACACCCCATGTGTTCGACCAGATTATGATCCGTATAACGGATTGACAATCTGGCACCCGGAACCATGTGTCGGTGAATGTGAGATCTTTTATCAACATATTAAGTTTAAAGGGATCCATTTTGCTCAGTTCTGAGACTATCCGAAATGAACCCCATTTTGAAATCGCATCTCGAAATCAAGTGGCGCTTTATACCATACCCAGACAAATTTCGAAACTTTTTCTACCATCAGCTGAAACGCTGGTTATCTTCTTCCACCGCATCATAAAGCCGCTCCAATATATCCGGAACAGCAGACTCGGTTATTCCTGCTGATACCTTTTCAGCAACACCTGCAAAGCCAGCCCTTTATCCCCTTTCCCGGAAACATGATAAAAACGCCCTCCTCTTGTCAGATGAAGCCCTTGCGACTCAAGCAACCTGAAAAACTCCCGCAGTTCTGCGTCACCACCACGCCAGATCACCGGCTCACTGGCCTTTCGGGTCATGGCTTTACCGGCCTCATCAATTGATAACCCGGTAACTTTTGCCACCTGATCCTCAGTCAGGTCACCAAAGCCGGTAAACCGGAAACCATGTTGATGCCGGATATTGGATAAAATCCGCCGGATGCTGCGATAAGGCTGACCGTGAAAAAAGTGGGTGCGCTCGGTTTCGCAGGAATCCCGGAAACAGTCCGCAGGAATCGTCGTCGCCATGCCATTTTCAGTAATAAATGGCTGATCAATGCCCATGTCGCTGAATAACAAGCACCTCTTTAAAGGTTTTACTGGTGTTAAAAATGACCGGTATTTCACGCTCACTCAGCAATTCCAGAGCCGGTCGAGCGGCTGCCCAGCCATAATGATTATGGTCCAGAAGGGAGCCATCAAGATCGGTAAAAACCAGTATCCCCGGCGCTGTTGCTGCCATCAATAAACCATCCGCTCAACTAAAACGTTTTTGATAAATAGCATTCATTCAATAACTCCGTTTATCACTTGATCTTGAATGCGATAATACGAGGCAGTTCCCATGCCAATGTTACAAGGCACAACTCATGTCAAGAAGGTTAGAGTGTGAATCAGAGCTTTATACTCTTGATTAAAACCGCAACGAGCGCAACATTCGTTGTTATGATCCAAGGCTC
>NZ_JAHHPM010000175.1 GCF_024606345.1 Endozoicomonas sp. YOMI1 | reverse complement strand
ACTCCCGACATCCTGCTCCCAAAGCAGGCGCGCTACCAGACTGCGCTATACCCCGAAACTTTCCACCTACTTTCAGGAAAACCCGAAAAGTTGTGCTGGTCAACGGCCAAGAATACTACTCACAAGCATGGCTCTCGTCAATTGTCATAGGCATTTTTTGATCCACATTTCTTTTCAGACAATGCGGAACACTACTTCGTCCAAATAACCATAGCAATCTGTCTGAAAAAAACACCATGCCCACCCTTTATATCGAACACACTTCACATAGGTTGAACCAGAGTGAAAAGCGTTGGCCTTATCAGAAGGCTGTTGTGTCAACAGGGCCTGAGCACTGTTAAACTAACGGTCATTTTCAATATTCGCCAATCAACCAATATTGCCAGCAACAGGCTTCAGCACATATGACAGCAAAAATTATTGATGGCAAAGCCATTGCCCTGCAACTGACCGACTCCATCGCCGAACAGGTTAATAAAAGAACTTCACAGGGTCTCAGGGCTCCGGGACTGGCGGTTATTCTGATTGGTGATGACCCGGCTTCCAAAGTTTATGTTGGCAAGAAAAGGCAGGACTGTGAACGGGTGGGTTTCAAATCCATATCCCACGACCTGCCAGCCTCCACCAGCGAACAGCACCTGCTGGCGTTAATTGACAGACTGAATGATGACCCGGAAATTGATGGCATTCTTGTACAATTACCCCTGTCTGAGCACATCAACTGCGAACTGGTGATTGAGCGCATCCGTCCGGATAAAGACGTTGATGGCTTTCACCCTTACAACATTGGCAGACTGGTTCAGCGTATCCCACTGCTGCGACCCTGCACACCGAAAGGTGTGATGACACTGCTGGAAAGCACAGGTCAGCCCATTCGTGGCAAGAATGCCGTCATTGTCGGTGCCTCTAATATTGTGGGTCGCCCAATGACTATGGAACTGTTACTGGCAGGCTGTACCACAACCACCACTCATCGCTTTACTGAGGACCTGGCCGCTGAAGTAGCCCGGGCAGACATCCTGGTGGTAGGCGCTGGCAAGCCCGGACTGGTTAAAGGCGCCTGGGTAAAACCCGGCGCCGTGGTTATTGATATTGGCATCAACCGTATGGAAGACGGCCGACTGGTGGGTGATGTGGAGTTTGATGTTGCCAGAGAAAGAGCATCCTGGATTACTCCGGTTCCAGGTGGTGTTGGACCGATGACTGTAGCGACACTCCTGGAAAACACACTGTATGCTGCAGACCATCTGCACCACTGAACCGAGAAAAGAGTGTTCAGGGTTTAGACCGGCAGTTTTACTCTTGATTAAAACCGCAACGAGCGCAACATTCGTTGTTATGATCCAAGGCTC
>NZ_JAHHPM010000174.1 GCF_024606345.1 Endozoicomonas sp. YOMI1 | reverse complement strand
AACGGAAAATTACCCATTGTTTGTACCCTGAGAAGACGCCACTCCACGTGGCAGCAGCCAGAGGTCAGTCTGATATTGTCGAAGGCTTGCTTGAACAGGGTGCAAATGCCACTGCCATCACCAAAGGCGGGATAACTGCCCTACACTGCGCAGCTAGCAAAGGTGATGTAGCGACGATCAAGTGTCTTGTTAAACACGGTGCCAAAGTCAATACCCTCACTACAGCCAAGCACGGTGATACTCCCCTCCACCTTGCGATGTTAAATAGTCATGAAGCGGCCACAATAGCCCTTATTGACAGTGGCGCTGACATTGATCGCCTCGCCCCGTATAAAAGACGCCCACTTCACTTTGCAGCTGCAAAAGGTAACCTCAATGTCATTGAGATTTTGCTTGACAAAGGCGCTGATATCAATGCCGGTAGCAGGACCCCCCTCCATTTTGCGGTGGAACATGGGCGACATGATGCCATTCGGCTATTGCTTGACAGGGGCGCTAATATCGATGCCCAAGCCTCATGGTTGCCAAAAGTGTTTAGTCTTGAAATGGCAAGACAACAATTGTCGGACTTAGCAAGAATGATGGAGGGATCCACAGTAAGATACGGTGAAAGGAAAGACCACCGAAAACAGTACGAAAAAACACCGCTTCACGTTGCTATTGAGAAAGGTCAGGCAGAAACCGTTGATCTTCTGCTGACCGCTGGCGCAGCCACCAATGTACTTATTGGCCGTGGCGAGACGCTATGGAGCTGGATAACCAGAGTAAACAAACTGACTGCACCCATAATCAGGTCGTTAGCCCTTGCCCTGTGCCGCTCTGAGGCACCTTGTGACGATATGCGTGCCGGGTTACTCGGTGAACTGATTAAAATCAATGACTGGAATTTATTCGACCAATTGCTAGACAGAACTCCGGATGCTGACATTAAAACACTTCATTATCCAGGCTCCCGTAAATCAGCCTTTTACGAGGTGATTAAAGAGGGACAAAAAGACAAAATCCAGGCCATGATAAACCGGGGTGCCGACGTTAATGCCCGTGACCATTCTGGATGGACGCCCCTGCACTGTGCAGTCTTCAGCCACCACACACATGACGCCATTGAGGTACTGGTTGCCTGTAAGGCTGACGTAAATACCAAAAATAGCCAGGGACAAACACCTCTGCATCTTGCGGCTAAATCTGGTAAGTCAGAGGTTATTGATCAACTGATTGGCCATGGTGCTTTCGTCAATGCTACCACCAGAAGCGTGGCTGTCACACCGGATGCGGTGGCAAAGGATGTTGGCATGATGACCCCCCTCCATTATGCGGTTCTTGAACGTCATTTAAATGCAGTTCAGCACCTGCTTGACGGAGGTGCCTCCATCAATGACAGAACCCAGAACGGAAAGACCCCCCTTGAACTTTCAGAATCTGCTCTATTGTTAGCTAAAGAGACCGAAGCGTTATACCGCGCCCTTCATTCTCTGTTCCCCATCGCCAATCCGGGACCACTCTTGACCGCCGAAAGAGCAAAAGTCAAATCCTACTCAGACATCATCAATCTTCTGAAGGTTCAGTTGCCATCAGTAAATCTATCTGAGGACCTTTGATGTTGTTATTCAATCGGGGGCAGAAGAAGCAGTAGCAGGAGGAGGAATAAAAGGCATTGCATCCTGACAACAACATGATGCTGGCATCACATTAGAAACCAATCTTCCGAGTGACTGAAATCCGGCAAAGCAAAGCCTGTTCAAAGGGCTATTAAGAAATCACCCCGCAGCAAGCTGCAGGGCAGTTTATGAAGTATCCGGCTTAAAGAGATAGTACTTTTTCCCCACGGGAAATACCGGTCACCCCACTTCGCACAACTTCCAGCACCTGTGCCTGACCAATGGCTTCGATAAAGGCATCCAGCTTTTCACCGGTTCCGGTCAGCTGGATGGTGTAAACAGAGCTGGTCACATCAACGATCTGACCGCGGAAGATATCCGCTGTCCGTTTCACCTCAGCACGCAGTGGCCCACCGGCACGCACCTTGATCAGCATCATCTCCCGCTCAATATGAGCGCCTTCGGTCAGATCCACCAGCTTTACCACATCCACCAGTTTGTTCAGCTGTTTGGTAATCTGCTCGACGACCCGGGAATTACCCTCCGTGGTCAGCGTCAGGCGGGACAGTGTATTGTCCTCTGTTGGCGCAACATTCAATGTCTCAATGTTGTAATTACGCTGGGAGAAGAGCCCGACAATACGCGACAGTGCACCGGGTTCGTTCTCAACCAGTACAGAGATAATCCGTTTCATCAGGTCCTCTCCGTTTTGCTGAGCCACATATCGGCCATATTACCGTCCTTGATCTGCATGGGGTAAACATGCTCACGGGTGTCCACCTGGATATCCATAAAGACCAGTCGGTCTTTCAGAGAGAATGCTTCCTTCATAGCCGACGTCAGCCTGGCTGGATCGGTAATTCTCATGCCCACATGCCCATAGGATTCCGCCAGTTTGACAAAGTCTGGCAGCGATTCCATGTAAGAATGGGAATAACGACTGTCATACTGCATATCCTGCCACTGTCGCACCATACCCAGTGCCTGATTATTCAGGTTGATGATTTTGACGTTCAAATCATATTGCAGACAGGTAGAGAGTTCCTGAATATTCATCTGAATACTGCCCTCACCGGTGACACAGGCCACATGGCTGTCCGGGAATGACAGCTTAATCCCCATAGCGGCAGGCAGACCAAAGCCCATGGTTCCCAGGCCACCGGAGTTAATCCAGCGGTTTGGCTTATCAAATGGATAATACTGGGCAGCAAACATCTGGTGCTGACCTACATCGGAAGTGATGAAGGTGTCTTCACCCCGAGTCACGTCATACAGTGTCTCAATGACCTGCTGAGGCTTGAGAATGGTGCCGTCACCTTTGTCGTATGGAAACAGGCCGCCACGACCTTCACGCCACTCATTGACCTGACGCCACCAGCTGTCGAGCGTTTCCGGACCAATACGGGTATCTGTCTCCTCTATCTGACGGATCATGGTATCCAGTACGGCATCCACTGGCCCGACAATCGGGATATCCGCCGGTACATTCTTGGAGATACTGGCTGGATCAATATCAATATGAATGATCTTTGCGTCCGGGCAGAACTTGGATGTGTTATTGGTCACCCGGTCATCAAAACGTACGCCCACTGCCAGAATCAGGTCCGCATTGTGCATCGCCTGGTTCGCGCAGTAACTGCCATGCATACCGAGCATCCCCACAAACTGATGGTCCGAACCAGGGTAGGCCCCCAGACCCATCAGAGTATTAGTCACCGGTACATTCAATGTTTTCGCCAGCGCTGTCAGTTGTTCCGAGGCCTTGCCCAAAACCACACCGCCACCGGCATAAATAATTGGTTTTTTAGCCTCTGCCAGCAGTTCAACCGCTTTGCGAATCTGGCCGTTGTGACCTTTAACCGGTGGGTTATAGGAACGCAGTCGTACCTTCTGGGGGTAATGGTATTCGTACTTTTTGCCCAGGTCGGTAATATCTTTGGGGATATCAACCACAACAGGTCCCGGGCGCCCGGTCTGCGCCAGATGGAAGGCTTTCTTGATGACCTCTGGAATATCTTCAGCCCGCTTGACCAGGAAGCTGTGTTTTACGATGGGCCTGGAAATACCCACCATATCCACTTCCTGAAACATATCACTGCCTATAAAGGCTGACGGCACCTGACCGGAAAGCACCACCATGGGGATGGAGTCCATGTAGGCAGTGGCAATACCGGTAATGGTATTCGTTGCCCCCGGACCAGAGGTTACCAGCGCCACGCCCGGCTTACCGGTTGCTCTTGCGTAACCGTCTGCCATATGGGTTGCAGCCTGTTCGTGACGTACCAGGATATGGGTAATGGCCTTCTGACGGAAAATGGCGTCATAGACGTGCAGAAGAGCCCCTCCCGGGTACCCATATATATACTCGACTCCCTCATCTGCCAGTGATCGGACCACCATGTCCGCGCCGGATAATAGCTCCACTTGCTAACCCTCGGCTTTATTTGGAATGAATTTTTATATCGCCCCGAATTGCTGGCGCTATTAACATCTTCTTGGGCGGCTTCAGGAGGTGCCATTTTTGACGTTCAGCAGCCATCAGTCAATAAAAATAAGGAGTTTGCTTCGGTGAATACGAATTTTTTTTCATGGGAAGACGATAATTAACCAGTGCAACAATAAAAATCAGGGACTGGTAACGTGAAGCAAAGACTGTTTTTCATGGCTCTACTGCTGTCTTCATGGGCAATAGCAGAGCCTATCTACAAGTGGAAAGACAACAGGGGGGTTGTACACTTCTCAACGACCCCGCCGCAACAGCAAACGAATACTGAGACTATTGCCAAACCTGAGCCACAGAAAATCTCAAACGGTGCCAGTCAAATGACTCAGAATAAAGAAGACAGTGAAGCAGTTGTCAAAAAACCGGCAGAAGCGCCCATTGACGAGCTACAGCAGAAGACTGAAGAAGAGCCGGTCGTTTGCAATTCACTGCGAAGCAATTTAGCCATACTGAAAAATGGCCCGCCGGTTCGCATCAAAAACAAAAATGGAGAGTATGAAATTCTCGATAATTCTGGCCGTCAGGAGGAGATCGCCCGTATCAACAAGCTTATGAATGAGTTCTGTAAATAGGTTCGAAAATAGACTGCCCTACCCGGCAATAGCTCCTGCACCCATGCACCCATGCACCCATGCACCCGTGCGGTTTTTACTCCATCTCTGAGTCACGAGGGTTTCCTGACCGGTAAGGCTGCAGAAAATCACGTAACTTTGATAATTTTTCACCGTTGTCGCTGCTGCTGCATTCTACGATTTCAGATAACCTGCTGAGGGTATCACAGTGATGTTTAGCAATCCTATCGGATACATATTTCTGTACATTGACTCTTAAGTCAGCTGGCTCATCATCATCTTCCGACCTGTATTTATTGGATATCAGAACATACCTGGCATCCACCAGGGTTTGCGGAATTCTGTCACCGAAATAACCCAAAGGATACCAGCAGTTGCCGTCCGAATACTGGAGTAGCTTGTCATCATCATCAAGATCAAGTTCGTAACTGGTCTGCCTATGGTTAAGTATCCACTTATTCACTTCTGGATTTTCGACAAAATGAAACTGTCTGTGGGACTGACCATAGTCGTCGCCCTGACGACAGGTATCTGAAGCATCCATCACACTGCACATCTTTACAGCACTGGACAACTCTTCTTCAGAAAGCCCATCCTGACGCATTAAGCCTTGTGCGTACTCAGTGAATTGCACGCTTTTGACATCACCAGCAGCGCCTCTGCTGGCATAGTAGACCATACATTTTTCATCGTCTGATAACTGCTGTTTGACCTGTCGGCTTATGTCATTGCTCAGTTTTATGTGTGCAGGCAATGGAACTCCCTCAGACCATGAAGCACTTGTTGTCGGAACCGTGCCTCTGCTGGCCTGATGTTTCTCCCGTAACTGCGGCTTTACTATGGCTGTTGGCAGTTGACAGACAGCTCTTGGCCCGACAGAGGCTTTTACAGAGCGGGTCAAAGTGGGATAACTTCCGTCGTTAGCAGGGGAACTAACGTCCGGTACAACAGGACTGGTAAGAACAGGCAGATTCATAGGCGTTAAATTCTCTGGATTCTATCGGATTTGCTCACTCAGACAACTGCTCATTCAGACAACCATTTTTGATGAAAGTTCCTGCAGCAGAGGAAGCGGGCTACCGATGCCTAAAGCAAAAGGCTCCTCCCACCGGTTTTTCCATGGTCATCAAAACAGGCCAACATCTGCTCACACCCTGCCAAGCCCTGCCGATTTTGAATAGTTAATGTGTTGGTGTTGACTGATAACGATCCGACAGAGCGGTCTAATTTATCGGCTCATGAACATTGGTCATGGAAGAAAGGCTACAGGGAAATGATGGCTCATATTCAACAGTCAGGATTGGTTCGCCTTACAACCCGATACTATAAAGCAGTCAGGGCTGGCTGGAGAGCAGCAAGGGCGGGTTGGCAAACGGCCAGAGAAAAACAGTATCCTGAGCATGACAGATCAACCACTGCTGGCAGGACATCTGGAGGGACATTTTCCCGATATCTGAAAAATCATGATGGCCAATCACTCATCAGGCCTCTGAACTCAGCGATGATGCCACATGAACAAATCAAAAAGTATGAAAGGGAGCTATTGGCTGCCCTCAATGTAGAAGAGCAGCCTGAAACCCGAAATATTGCCATCTCCGGAGCCATTGGTGCTGGCAAAAGCGCATTTATTCATGCATTCACAGAGCGTAATCCGCAATTCAAATACACCCGATTTTTTTTGCCAGCACTTTCCGAAATCAATACCCCCATTACCCCAGACAGTAACGAAAATGAGAAAGTAGTATTAGAGCAACTTCTGTGCAGCATCACAGGCGAGTTACCCGACGACATTAAGGCACAGCAGCCTAAAACCAGAGGCTGGAGGAAAGTCATTGGTGTGATTCTGGCCTTATTGACCAGCTATTCCATTGCAACACTGGGCTATCTCAGCGGCAGTATGGGCATTGATCAAAGTACAGCCGTCAAAGCACTCCATCTGTATTTACCCGACCCGATGCTGGCCTTTGCCAAAAAGTATGCACCCTTATTGGCTGAACTCTCATTGTTCCTGGTGGCAACACTGCTCATAATGTATCTATTCACGGGGTTACTGAAAACAGGCCAGAGAAAGAGGCTAACCCGGCTGCAGAGCAGTGCAGACAGATCAGATGTCAGTAATTATCTCCATCAAATCAATCATGCCTTTAACCACAGCAGGTATGATATTGTCATTGTCGAGAACCTGACAAGCCCCTGCCAGCGGGCAGCATTGGAAACACTGTATTGTGTCAATGGCTACCTGAATGGCTCAGGTCACATTAAACAACCCATCTATTTTGTTTATGTCCTGGCGGATGAAATACTGACAGCCAGTGAACGTACCCGTTTTTTTGACCTGATTATTCCCATTATTCCCGCTCCCAATGCTGAAAATGTCGGCCCCGAACTGTATAAGCAGCTGAAAACCATCAATAGCCGTGAGATGGATAAAGCATTAATTTACAATGTGGCAAGCGCCATTGACGACATGAAACTGATGACCAATATCGTCAATGAGTTTCATATTTACCTTGACCAGTTATCCCCGGACTATAAAGCGCTGAATAAAAACAAGCTGTTTGCCATGGTCGTCATTAAGAACCTTTATCCCAAAGAGCATGCAGAATTAACCGATGATATGGGACTCTTTTGGACGGTTTTCAATGACAATAAGCTATCGGGTAAAACGGTCGCTGAAACACTGCAGCAGGGCTTCATGGCGGATTCAGTGTTAAGAGAGCTTACGGAAGAGCGCTTTGCCCCTTTACTCTACTTACTCATGAATGGGTATTTTGCAGAAGATTACCGGGACTACCTGTTTTATTTCTATCCAGATACCACTCCCAATGAACATCACCTAGCTTCATGGCAACCGGTCACACCCCACCCCCTTGAGTATCAGGCAATCAATTTCAGCCGGAAAAGCAGCAACCTGAACCACAGAGAGTATCTCAACGGCTACCTGCCCAATGACTTTCAAGTGGCCACACGGTGGCAAGTAAGCGAATCCCCGGAAGTCTGGCGATACCATGAGCTTGAGGTGAACGAATACAGCCCACCAGGGAGCAACTTGAAAATCGACAGAGATATCAGTGAAAGTGACAAACAGCTTTACCTTCAAATGAAAGAAGGCCTGGTGGCTGATTTTAAACAGACAGTTAATTTGCCAGAGTCGTTTCAGCATCACTTAACGCCGTCTGACCTTACCAATGGGCAAGGCCCGATCAAAACAGTGGTTGACTATCCACTGGAAAACCCGTCGGCAAAGTACCATGGCCATAGCAGTGACACAGTGCAAGCCATGCTGATTGCCGGGGTATTGCCAATGCTTATTTCCGGAAATCACGACAATTTAAGCAAAGCGATTATTCACTCCATCGCTACCCTCACGGATATTCACCCCATTATCAGACTGGTCAATGACCAGCCAGACATATGGACATGGCTGAAAAAACATCAGGTGAAATTTGATCGTCTTTCACTCAGGCATTGCACCCAGAGGATTGCTTTCAGGATCATTGAAGACTCAATGTACCAGCTGAATTCTCACATGATGGGATTACTTCTGGCTTTTACCACCGAGGAGCAACCAACGGCACTTGCACCAATCAGTTACTCGGCCCTCTGCTCTTGCAGGCACCAAAGGCTAATACGCCAGATACATGAAAATCTCAATGAGTTTGTTACAAATGTACTGCTAGTTCAGCCCGGGCTTAAAGAAGATCAGAGTTATCTTGTTGAGCTTTTAAAAGCTCCTGTACTGAAAATGGATGATAAAATACAGTTAATTAAACAATCCGGGCAAAAACAGACCAGTATCCGGGATACATTTAACCTGCTCATGGCCCTTATTCACAACAACGAAATCCATGATGCGACATTAAACCAGCTACTCTCTGCATTTCCTGATTTTTACCTTGAGCACCTTAACCTAACATATATATCCCCAAGTCGGATTGAGATCATTAGTCAGCACCCCAAGTGCCGGTTTTCATTCAAAAGCCTTGAATGGCTGGCAAAAAGTGAAAACCACTTTAAGGCTGACACCACTTTTTACTACCTGTTACGCTTCTGGAATGAGTATAAAACCAATGCCGTGAGTACAGCTCAATTAACAGTTAATACCATTGTGAAATTACTATCCAGCAGCGAAATTAATATTGATGATAAGCTATGGCTCTGTAACCTGTTAAACAATGAAAATGAGATTGATGGCCGTATATTGGCTGCGATGCTTGCACCCATAACCTCACAGCCAGCAGAAAGCTTTACAATGAAAATCAGATTCAGCCGACTTGAAACTCTCATGGCCACCGCCAGAACATTACCGGAAAAGATTCGTCTACTGTCCCAACAAGTAAAATACCTATCTCAGCGTGAGTTGTTAACACTGCTTTCACAGTTGGATATTGACGGTGCCGGTCAACTCATGAAAGAGAATAAGCAGTTCTCTCTTTCCGGTACCCAAGAGAATATTGAATTAATAAACGCTCTCAAGTGAGATCATCCTACAGAGGCAGTTTGGGAGATAAAGGTAAAAAGATTATATGTAACCTGAAATTTAGACGAATTACTTTTATCTCCCTGAATTTAAATCAACAACAAGAAACTACCTGTAAAAATATCGGTCTAAAAGGTTTTCATGACCTTTTAGAGGTAGCTATGAATTCTTCTGTTGTCGGTTCAGCCCCAAACTTATATACACAACAAAGTCAATCAATTGATATTCCTTCTGCCGCAGGCTCAGAGGCAAAAGTTTCAAGATCACTGGAAACATTACTACCATCTCCAGACTCATTTAATTCAGAACAGGGGCCAGATGACAAAAAAGCGGCTGATCGTGCTATACATTCACAATCCGGAAGCGATGTCAGACCTCAACTGGCCAGTATTAGAAGTATGTCCTCCATATTAGATTCACTTTCTCCCATTGCAGCAACATTACCAGCTAGAATATCAGCCTATGACGCTAATATCAGTGATTCTGAGCCGGAGGTAAGATCACAAGCCCTGCAGACCTCACAAGTAGAACCTTTACCAGAAGCAAATGCTGCTGCATCAAACTTGATGACCGAGTCTAGCCCTGCAGGCAAAGTAACCATTTCTACAGGAAGTAATCCCGAAAAAGAGCGGACTTCAGTTACCAATGAAAATCCAGAAGCGGCAAATATGGTTCCACCAGATCTTCAAAAAGACAGAAGCCGTGCATCTGGTATACTCGACTTTTTTTGCAGTTGTTGTCGTATCCAAGATCGACATGCCAGTCATCCGCCACCAAGACCCGGCGTCTGAATATCCAGCCAGCACTTGCCTGCAGATTCCATTAACTACTGACCTGTGAGACAGCAGGTAAGCTCATTAAGCGATCAAACTGCTCGATAATCAGCAGCAGTTTCTCACTATCCAGCCGCTCAAGCGGCAAAGCCTCTTCTGCATAGGACTTGATATTTGAACCCTTTGGCAGAGTGCCTCCCCCATCGATAATAGCCCTGACGCGGGGAACAAATACCCACTGCAACCACTGGCTGAATGCCATGGTATCCATACAAAAAGGCGTGGTGCTGGCCATGGCTTCAACTGACGAAGGCATGGGAAGCCAGACATCCTGCCTGCGCAGCTCTGACTCAATAGCGTCCAGCAAAACAATAACTTCTTCAGACATATCAGCTATTCAACGCACTTAACAAATGATTGATTGGGTGATGATGACACTTCAGGCTGCTCTTCCTGTATCAATACTGGCATAGAGCAACCCACCAGAACTCCAGCCAACAACAGCGCAACTAAGAGTCCGGGTGGAAAAGATACCGCTTTGCCATGCCACTCAGGGAGACGGCGTAATGCTTCATTCAAACCATCCTTTGATTTTGTCAAACAGAGAATCCTTCACATCATCCTTACAACCGGCATAGGCCTGTGGCTCAGAACCCTTGATATAGGGCAACTGTATAGCGCCCTGACAATAGCGATGACTGCGACCATGTGCCGAGGGATTCACCCAGATGCTTGTCACATTGCTGGCTCCCAGGGATTTTACCGATTGAACCGGCACATTCGACATAAAGTAACCCCAGACCTTCAAAGCTCCACTGCTGCCAGTGAGTTTTGTCGGGCGGTTGTCATCGTGGCCTATCCAGGTCACCGCCACCAGGTCACCGGAGTAACCGGCAAACCAGCTATCCCTGAGATCATTGGTGGTGCCTGTTTTACCACCCAACGCAATACCCGGCTCAACATACCGATATACGTTGCGCCCCGTACCGTCTTTCATGACCATACCCAAAGCGGTACGCAGCAGTTCCATTGGTCCCGGCTGAAAAGCCCGCTCGACAGAAAGACTGTAACGGCTGAGTGGCTTGCCCTGACTGTCTACCACCGCATTGATAGCCCGCAACGGCATACGAAAGCCACCACTGGCAATGGTTTGGTACATTTTGGCAACCTCAATCGGGGCCATTGATGGAGAGCCAAGCAAAACGGATGGATAAGGTGGCAATTCCTGCTCAATGCCCAGTCTCTTGAGCGTATCCAATACCGATGACAAACCAACAGCCATCCCGGTATTGGCTGCCGCCTGATTATAGGATTTCGCCAGTGCCAGGTAGAGTGGTACCTGCCCATGGGATTCACGGCTGTAATTCTGGGGCTCCCAGTAACCACCGCGACCATCACTGATTTTCACCGGTGTATCATGGACAGGCGTCGTTAATGTGTACTGGCCAGGCCGCTCAAGAGCGGTTAGATAGATTGCCGGCTTCAACAGGGAGCCAACCGGTCTGCGCGCCTCAATGGCTCGGTTAAATCCGGCATACCCGGGCTTTCGATCCCCCACAACAGCAAGAAGATCCCCCGTCTGTGCAGAGCTAACCACCATGGCACCCTGAAGTTGATTATCCTTACCCAGAGTCGTTAACGTACTGGTCACACTGTTCTGGGCCTCCCGCTGAATCACCGGGTCCAGATTGGTGAAAATTCTGAGCCCCTCAGAGGTCAGGTCCTTCTCATCATAATCCTTGCGCAGCTGCTCTTTCACCATATCGATATAGGCAGGAAAATCGTTGGTACTGACCAATTCCCGACTAACAGCGCCTAATGGCAACTTTTTGGAGCGTTCAACTTCGGCAACAGGAACGATGGATCGCTCAGCCAGGATATCCAGCACCAGGTTTCGTCTCGCCAGGGCGCGCTCAGGATATCGCCTTGGGTCGTAATAGGATGGACCTTTGACCATAGCCACCAGTAGAGCAGTCCGGGCCAGATTCAATTCCTTAAGAGGCTGGGCAAAGTAAAACTGACTGGCCAGGCCAAAACCATGAATGGCCCGACGTCCATGCTGCCCCAGGTAAACCTCATTTAAATAGGTTTCAAGAATCTCTTCTTTGCCATAATGCAGCTCAAGCAGCAGTGCCATAATGGCTTCTTTGCCTTTCCGAACCAGAGTGCGCTCGTTGGTTAGAAAGAAGTTTTTCACTAGCTGCTGTGTGATGGTACTACCGCCCTGAACAACCCCTCCGGCTTTCAGGTTGGCCACCATGGCCCGGGCAATGGAGGTGGGTGAGATACCAACATGGTCGTAATAGTCTCTGTCTTCAATGGCCAGCAAGGCAGGAATCAGATACCGGGGAGCCTGGGCGGTCCGAATCAGTAGGCGGTCTTCATAACTGGCCGGATAAATACCACCAATAGGCTGGGGGTCAAGCCTTAACAGTGGCAGGTTTTTACCATCCCGGCTAACGAGGTGAGTCACCTCATTGCCCTGAAAGTCAACCTGCACATAGCGCGATGGCTCAGCACCATCGGGAAAGTGAAACCCCCGGCTATAAATAATGAACTGGCTGCCATTGCGAGCAAACGTACCCGGGCGTCCCACATCACGAACCGCCTGATAGCCCTGACGCCTGAGCTGGGACTGGAGATCACCGGGGGTTATCAGCTTGCCAGAATACAATTCAACAGGACGTGCAAATACCTTGGCGGGTATCGCCCACTTTTTCCCTTCAAACTGCTTGGTGACTACGGCATCCAGATAGACAGCGCAAGCACAAACCAGAACCACCAGCGTCAAGCCCAGCTTGAGCAGAATAGATTTCCACGGTACCGGATTGCCCTGCCTTTGCTTAGAGGATGATTGGGTCTTTTTGGCAGGCCTGCCTTTTTTAGTCTTCGATTTCTTTACCATGGGGGCGATTATACGCCAGGAGCCTGTCGGACTTAAGACTGCCCTACTGCGGTTGCGATAAATTGGTCTAAAAATTCCTGCTTCTTCGTCAAATAGCCCCGCTATTCTCCTCAGAAGCAGAAATTTTTATC
>NZ_JAHHPM010000173.1 GCF_024606345.1 Endozoicomonas sp. YOMI1 | reverse complement strand
CATGGCTCTGTATCACTTAAAAGAGGGTGGGCAGATGAGGCATACGTTACTGTTGTTAATTGCGCTGGTTATTTTTGGCCTCATCCAGATGGGTTCAGTCAACCTGTCACGTATTGCCGGAACTTTGGGGCACGGTACCGGGACCGACTCCGGGTGTAATCGTCTCAAGCGCTTCTTCGCCCAGAGTGGTATGGAGCATGATGATATTGCCAGAATGGTCGCTAAGTAGGAGGGCGTCATTCCCACGGAGGAGGCTGTCGCAAAAGTAGCGAGCAAAGCTGAGACGAGGCAACAGTTTTTCCGCCTGGCATCGCCGGCTTTTCACAGGGTAAGTCATAAAATTTGGGGAACTTTTCTGCCAGCTTTTTATCTCATTATTTACTAATGAACAGAAATGGAACTTATTTTATGACAATGAGTGTTTCGGATGCATGTCAAATCTGTCTCGGGTCTTTTAATGAAAAAGATAATGAAGATCTTCGATGTAAGAATAAAAAAGTGGTTCTCCCGTGCCATGAATCTCATGTTTTTGGAAGAAAATGTCTTGCTATATGGTATGACCAATCCAAGACTTGTCCTAGCTGTAGGGCTCCAGTGCCGTCATATGTTTTTGAGAATATGCCTCCTCCTCGATCATTGCGTGAACGGGGAACCAGAAAATTATCTCAAATTGCTACTAATGCTTTTATTGGTGCTGCTGGCTCTGCTCTTATTGGGGCAACTCTTATTGGTACCTCTGGCATTATTAATATTTACAGTGGTTTGGCTGAGACTGGTGATGTTATGACCGCTTTGGCTGCTGGTGTACGCACAGCTACTCTATCTGGAGCTGTTTTTGGAGCGGGAAATAGCGTAGCTGAAATACTACCTTACGGGTTTATAGGTTTTTGTATTAGCCTTGTCAGCTGCCCTATAGCTTATGCAAGTTATGGCTACCTTGCTGCTAGTCATTTTGCTGGTTTTGCCGCTGGTGCATTCGTTGGCACAATTTGGCCTCCTCCTCACATTAATTAAGGATGGCAACCCTCAGATCACTGTTACTTAACCGCCGAAGAACATTCAGAAGA
>NZ_JAHHPM010000002.1 GCF_024606345.1 Endozoicomonas sp. YOMI1 | reverse complement strand
AGGACGAACGGAGTTTGGGGGCTCCAAAATGTGGAAATTATTCAAGGACTATTCCCAGGTACAAGGGGGTTCACAGCTGATAGATACTGAATCCGCGCACATGCCAGCATAACCCCTTATTTTTTCTTCATATAATTTTTAAATTTCCAAACGGGGGGCGTTTGAGGGGCTAATTGGAGGTTCTATTGCTCCACCTGTAAATTCCAAACCCTCCGGCATGGTCGGTATTCACTATCGTATTTTGTGAGCGGTTCTATAATTGTGCCAACATTTGTACTCACAGCAAAAATTCGCAATAGAGGCAGCCATTAATGATTTTATGGGAAGAAGAGTAGTCTCTGAATGATCGGGAAAAAATCTTTGAGTTTCTTTATGATTTTAATCCTGAAGCAGCAGAAAAGACTGATCTGATCATTGATACAAAAGTTGAAAACTCATTAAAGCAACCGCTTATGGGGGGCAGCATGGTGTTTTTTTTAATTCGAAGCAGGCAGAAAAATTCCGAACATGGAACTTTTTCCCAAAATTGGTTTCAAAAAGAAAAGGTTGTATTATGATTCAAAGTTCTGTTGTGTCACCTCAAGTAAGCTCATTCATTCTTAATACTAAAATACCTGATTCAGATATCCCAATAGGTTTTTTTGGTCTTAGATCCGTAAATATTCCATATTGCAAACCTGATCAAAGTGATATTGCTGTACTTCCTGATTCAGTATTGGTATCTATAGCATCAAAAATGTCTTTTTCTGATTTTGTGAATTTCAGTGCAACTCATACACGTAATGTTTCAATACTTCGATCAGATTATCTCGTTAAAAGAATTTTTGATCGTGATGAAAGCATGCAAGAGTTGTTGCTTTTAAGAGATTTATTGAAAAGGATTAAAAATTTATATTTAGAGAGATCGGAATATTTTCCAAATTCATTTTGTACCAAGTGTTCAAATATAATTTTTGATGAAGGGCCTGGTCAATTAAAATTCAAGTTATCAAACGAATTTAACGATTCGAATGCTCGTAACCTTTCAAACACAAAGACATATAACAATTTTAGTTTGTTTGTGCTGAGTCTTTATGATTTTGCTTGTGATCAGTCCGTGCATTCAAGCTGGAGAGCATTTTGCTGTAATCTGATAGTAAAAATCAACAATAACTATGGCATTGAAGATGATACGCTTGCTTTTGAAAGAGCAGATGAATTCTTAACTTTTGCCAAAGGTGTAGATCAAGCGGATTACGATGATAACAGGATAAAATTGACCAAATTATTCGATTTTATGATGACAAAGCCTAGTACTACGGAATTAGATAAATTTATAGAGAAAAACTTGAGCTAAAGTGCGGTTCAAAACATTCCCGGTAGGCGTAAATCAATCGCCCGCTGGTATTTTTCACCCGCAAATTGGCAATGGTACTCACTACGACAATGGTCTTGTTGTCGATATCTTGGGGCAGAACCTGCTCCACCGCCTCAATATCCAGCACCTTGACGTTATGGTCGAAGGTTCGGTCCAGTTCATACAAAAAACTCTTCCTTTGTGCTCTTTATGCCTTTGTGATTAATAGCTTTTAAGTCTTTTAGCCACTGGTTTTAGTAGCTAAACGCAATATCTCCGACTGGCTGGCAGCTATCCAGCAGATACTTTCGTGAGGTATCAATCACCGCCAGGTCATCCAGGGTATTACGCCCCAGCAGTATACTCTGGGGAAACTTGGAACGTGAGGTAAGGCTGAACTCGGTGGTGGTTTTTATATTGCCCAGTTCAATGGTGGCTT
>NZ_JAHHPM010000172.1 GCF_024606345.1 Endozoicomonas sp. YOMI1 | reverse complement strand
GACAAGTATTGCCTATATTTGCGTTTTATGGGCAGATTTTTGCTGGTGAACACTTTTAATTACACCCCATGATGTACCAAATGAACGTGAAGATGTATTGATCAAATACGTTTTATACACATCACCAATAATATGGTCTGCATAAACACTGCCTTCGAATTCACCTTTCTGGGCGTACAAGGTTCCATCCTGAAATACCTTGAACGGTGCCACATCCTTATTATTATCACCAGCCCATATTCGCACGTCTGACCCAATGCCTGAAAAACCGGCTAATTCGTTTCCATCACCCACATAAAAAGTTCCGTCAATAACACCATTGGCGCTGTGCAGTTTACCTGTTTTATAAACCTTAAAAGGCGCTTTCTGTATATTGTCAGCATCAGCACCAGCCCAGAATCTTATACTTTTCATGCCAGGCGTTTCATCGCCATTCATGCCTGCGGTGTTTTTACCAGTGCCCGCTGTAATTGTCGTGGCCGAACTGATTTCATTACCAGTAATGGTGTTAGCCGCGATCTCGTCCGCTGTCACGGCATTCGCCTTAAGCATCGGCGTACTGATGCTGTTCGGCCCAATCTCGGTTTCAGTAATTTGCCGGGCTTCGGCTTCAAACTCACCACTAAAATTCAGATCAGTCGCGCTCCACTGGTCCACCCACGCCAACCGCACCCACCACTGCGTGTTAACCGGAACCGGCACACTCAACAGCGCATTCGGCGACGTAGCCAGCAAATTGCCCGATGACGGCTTGAAGCCAGAGCGTTGTTCACCATACACCCGCAGTTCACGCAGATCGGTGTCCTTCGGATGACGGCACTGCACCATGAGGGTATTCAGCAGCCCGGTCACCTCGACATTATTTGGCACATCCGGCGGCGGATTGGTGGCCGTGAGCTCACCATACGCACCCAATACCCCGTTGCCATTTTCCGCCGCGACCCGCACGGTCAGGGTGCGTCCGGCCGCGTCTTGCTGTGCGTCGGTGTAGTGGTAGCTGTATTGGGTAATGTTGCGTTCAAGATACAACGACCGCACACCGGTGCCACGGCTGATAACGCGCACTATGTAACGCGCCGCCGCTGGTTGCGGGTCCCAGCGTACTTTCAAGGCATCGCCGGTGAACGGTTCAACCAGCACTGGCTGCACCTGGCCCGGCGTATCAAAGTCGCCACCGGCATTCACCGAAATCTCGGCCCATTCCCCCCGGATAGCCCCAACGGCCGCCACACGGCAGGTCAGCAGGCCCGCTTCAGCGGTGAATTCGTGCTGGTTGATAAACGACTGGCCACTGCCCGCCGGTTGCCAGGTCTGCCGACCGTCGGTGCTGTACTCAATCACATAACGGTCCGCCCCCACGGCCATGTCCCAGGACAGAAAGATCACCGGTGCCTGAAGCGTGCCGCCCTGGGTAGCCAGCAGGTTGTTGATCACCAGCCCCGGCGGTGGCGGTTTCACCTCCGGCGGTGGCGGTGGCAGCACGCCCTGGTCAACACTGTGGACAAACTCGGATTCAATGCAGCCGGCAATGGTGATCCTGTTGTCCGCTTCCGGCGTAATGGCGGTGACCTTGACCGGCCAGCTGACCTTGGCACCCTGCCCGATTAAATAGTGCGTCGGCTCACGGCTGGTGTCTTCTTCTATATAGGGCAGCGTGTCCAGCACCCGCACTTGATTGGGTGCAACGGCCTCGATGGACAGCGGCGCAGAGGGTTTGCCCTGGCGGTCGCGCAGGATGCAGTACCAGTGTTCACCGGTCATAGCCACGTCGCTGGACAGGGTCAGCACCGCGCCCTCCACTGCTTCGACAATGCCACCGAACTGCTGGCCTGCGCCCATTAAATCGTGGTTAATGATGACCAGGTCACCAAAGGTCGGTATATGCCCTTCCAGCCCGGTGGTCCAGCTGACCATCTGCCGCCGTTCGCGGTTGCTGGCCGCCAGGTACATGCCTTCGCGCCAGGCTTGCTGATACTGGGTACAACCAAACAGCGTAATCTCCTGCGGGTTGTCGGCGGTGTCGTTGGGCAGCTGGCAGGTAATGGTGGTTTCCGAGTAGTCGCGCTTTTCGTCCCAGTAGGTGACCTTGACCGCGTCGGCGGTGCGGTCGTCGTGCATGACATAGTCCACACTGAAATCGGTCATGTTGGCCATGCCGAATACCTGCGACGGTGTGTCGATCTGCTGGTCGCGGATAAACCGGATCAGGTTGCCCTGACGCACCGGTCCACTGCGGCACACCTGGCCAATCTTGCCCAGTGCCTCCCACAGGGATTGCCCGGTATCAAACCGCCCGTCAAATTTATCGCCGCGTGAATCAAACAGGCCCGCTAATTCCTGTAAACTGTAATGCCCATTGTTCATTAACAAATTTATGCAGTGGCAATTGGTAAAAACTGTTGGTGACGCCAATGGCTTTTAGCAGCGCGTTATCGAGTTCATTGCTGGACATAATCTTCGGCTTTGGGATGTAAAGACTGGCAGTGATTTCAAAATGGTCGCGCACCGGATTGATGGTCAGCGGGCCATCGAATCGGGCGATGATGGTAGTTTGGCCGGTATAGGCCGGCAGGTTGATCTCAAAATAATCACCACTGGCCCGTCGGTGAAACTGCTCCAGCTGGCCGCACTGTTCTTTGGTAACAATCCAGCACACCGTGTCAATGACTCCCCGCCTGCGCACCTTGCGCCGCTGCCGCTGCCAGGCATCAAAGGTTTGCGGCGTCTGCTCGCCTTTCAGGTTGCGGCTGTAGCCACTGCGGCACAGGTCAATAGACGGCGGAAACTGCATAATCAATCTCGGCTTCGGTGGACAGCGACCAGCTGTCACCGTTCAGGCTGGCCTGCACCGGCGCAATGAACCGTGCCCGGCCCGGTCGGCCACACCAGTCAATATCAAACCGGGACACGCCGTCGTGCAATCGCCAGCGGTGCCAGGCTTCAAAAATCCGGAATTGCTGCTCGGTCAGGGTCCAGCTCAGTTGCAGGGTCTGGCGGTGGTTCGGATTGAGTATCCGACTGCGCGGCGATATATCACCTTCGCTGGTCAGGCGGTGTTCGGCGGTTTCAAAGGTGCTGCCTGCCATCGGGTCAGGCAGGGCCGGTGGGTAATAGGCCATATCAACGGTTCATTGTCAGTAGTACTGAAATCCGGTACTATCGCGGCTACACTGTTATGAATTAAGAAAATGAAAAAGAAGCATGCCACGACACTGCGCAAGCTCTTTGCCAAGCCGGTCAGCGGCAGCATTCACTGGGCGGATATTGAAAGCCTGTTTATTGCCCTTGGTGCCCGGATCGAAGAACGTGAAGGAAGCCGGGTCAAGGTGGTGCTGTTCGATGAGGTGCGGATCTTTCACCGCCCACACCCGTCACCGGATACCGACAAGGGCGCGGTGGCCAGTATCCGCCGGTGGCTGGAAAACAACGGAGTGACGCCATGATTAACCAGATGAACATTAACGGCTATATCGCCGTCATTACTTACGATCCGGAGATTGACTTGTTCCGTGGTGAATTTGTTGGCCTGAACGGCGGCGCGGATTTTTACGCTGCGGATGTCAAAAGCCTGCACCAGGAAGGCAAGGTTTCCTTGAAGGTGTTTCTGGACGCCTGCAAAGAGGAAAACATTGAACCGCGCAAGGCTTTTTCCGGCAAGCTGAACCTGCGCATTGACCCGGACCTGCACGAATCCGCCAGTGTGGCCGCTGCCGCCAGCAACCGCAGCCTGAACCAGTTTATTAATGACGCGTTGCGTCAGTCGCTGAATTAGTGGCTGACCTTTTACTTGATGCCGCGCAAATGGTCTTTCAGGCTACACAAATATCTTTGTGGCGTCTGGCTGCGACTCAATAACTTTTACGCGACAGCGCATACCGTCCTTCCAACGTCCGCGCCAGTCCCTGCCCACGGCTGATTTGCTCATTCATGCGGCTGTCCACCTGTTTCATGAACACCTCCACAATGTCGCCGTTTTCTGTTTGCCGGGTGCGGGTTTCGGCGGTTTCCCCCGGCTGCGTGTAGATATTGACCTGGGTGTTGCCGCCCAGTTTGTGGTTGGGTGTGATGTTGCCGCTGTTGCTGGCGGTAAACAGCTCCGGGCCTTTTTCGCCCACCAGGTAAGTCTGCCCGCGCATGACCGGGCCACCGAGTGCTTTGGCGGCAGGTGCCGGTGCCGGTGCCTGTGCCAGTCCAAGCCCCTGCAGCAATGGCTGGGTGATATTGGCCTGGATGGCAATGCGCAAAATGTCATTGATAATGCTCTCGGCCAGTCGCCCGAAGTCCATTTGTCCCTGGGTGACCATCTTGGCCAGCTCGGTGCTGAAACCGTTGGCCCAGCCGGTGGCGGCCATGGCCATGGTATCGGTGCTGGCGTTGATGGCCATGGCCAGGCCGTCGAAACTGGTGGCCTGCTCGTCGTTGGCGGTTTTGGTCTGTTCTTTCAGTCGGTTCAGCGCTTCTTCGCGCACCGCCTCGGCCTGGATCAGATAATCACTTTGCAGCTGCAGCAAGTTGTCGTAACCGGCTTTGTCCAGCTGCGCTTTGGTCAGCTGCAGCGTGCCGATCTGTTCAACCTGTTTCAGGTAATTCTGGTTGATCAGCTGTTCCTGGGTGGCAAAGGTGCGGGTCAGGCTGTCCAGAAGGCGCTGGTTTTCCCTGATGATTTCGTCGGCGTTTTTTTTTGCGGTGACGCCGACCGTACCTGCACCAGGCAGGTTCAGCTCAGGCAAGACGGGTTGCGGCGTTTTCACCGGCATTTGCAATTGATGCCGTTTCTCCTGCAGGCGGGCAATTTCAGTTTCAATCTCTTTCAGCCGGTTTCGCACTGCCTGTTTATAGGTCGGGCCGCCGAACAACGCATCCCAGATATTGGCCGCGCCGTGCTCTTTGGTCATGCTGGCCAGTTTGGCTTGCATTTTTTGTTGTTCTTCCAACAAATCAGCCAATTGAATGAACGTGCCGCCCAGCGTGTTGGTTTCTTCGTTCCAGCTGTCCATGATGTCGCCAATGGCCACCATAATTTTTGAGACGTAATTACCCAGCCATTCGATTTGTTCGGCAGCACCGGCCACGCCACGGGCAAAACTGCGGCTGATCTGGGTACTGACCCGGTTGATCACTTTTTCCGATTCGCGCAGCGCAGTAATGTCGGCCTGCGACATGATGACGTTGGCGTCGCGGGCTTCCTGTGCCAGGCGGTGATAGGCGTCACCGTTGTTCTTTAGCAGTGGTATCAGTTTGCTGGCGTCGTTGGCGATGGCTTCTAAATAAAAGACTTGTTGCTCCATCGGCACATTGGCGTCTTCCATGGCTTTTTTTACCCGCAGCAATACGTCCGGACCGGACAAGCCCTGCAACTGGTCAGCGGTCAGGCCAACTTTGGGCGCGACCTGCTCAAAGAAGTCCTTGAACTCACCACCACCAGTGGCGATAAAGTCACCCAGCTTGTCCTGCACGTCCTTGCTGATGTCGCCCAGTTTTTCAGCGGATATGCCGTACTGGTTGGTGGCGTAGGCAGCGGCCTGGAACGCTTCAACCGACTGGCTCGCCAGCTGCGCCATGATCTCGACTTCTTTGGCGTTGGCCAGCGACTTGTTGAACTGGTTGATGGCCGCCGAGAAACCAAGATAACCGGCGGCCAGGCCAGCGATATTACGCGACAGATTATTAAAGCTGCGTTGCATGCTGCGCGTATAACGACGCGTGTCCCGATTGGCTTTACGCAAACCGGCAACATAGCGTGCGCTGTTGGCCACCAGGTCCACAACCACAGAAGCAATACGCAGATTTCTAGCCATTATCCCAGTACCTTGCGAAGCTGGATGTATTCATCATGTTTAGAGACGGGTTCGGGTTCATCCTGCAGGCTGAAATAGGCAATCCAGCCGGTCAGCTCGCTGCACGGCAGTTGCCGGATTTCCTGCACGCTTTTGTGCAGGCGCAACGCCAAGTCGAACAATAAACGTTTCCAGCCATCGGCCTTTAATGTTTTTTTTCCTGCTCAATGGCATCCGGCAACAGCTGGCTGAATTTCAGCGCTTCGGTGTAAATGGCCATGACGCTGCGGCTGCCGAACCGTTCGCTGACGGTTTCCAGCTCCTGGTCCGTGGGTTTGCGCCCGGCCAACGCGTAAACAGCGACATACACCACATCGTCCAGATCCACCTGGTCATCGTTTTCGCTGATGGTGCGCACCCGGTCAATCACCGCTATCGGCAATTCATAAATCTGGCAGCCGGTACCGTTGTCCAGCGTGATCACCGTGGTGCGCAGCGGCGGGTTTTCCAGCAGCGCGGGCAGTGAGGTAAGTTTCATGCGACTTTCTTCATGGCGCTTTTGGCGCTGGCGAGGGTCCACGTCACGTCACCGGACTGCTTGCCGTAAGCGGTCCAGACCAGTGCCCCTTCGCCAGCGGGTTCGTTGATTTGCCAGCCGGACATCACCAGGGTAAAGGTGGCAATTCTGCCGTTGACCAGCTCGACTTTCATGTTGACGCTTTTCATGGCCTTGGCCAGTGCCAGGAATTTTTCCTGGTTGGCGTCACCGGGTACGTCGTTGCCGGTGATTTCTTTATCGGGCGGGGTTTTTAAACCGGGGATATAGGTGCGCGTAGTGGCGGCAATGGGTGTGGTTTCAACAAACTCGCCCTGTTCGCCGATGGCACCGATGCTCAGTGCTTCATTCAGTGGTAAAAATGTGTTGGCAGCGTCCGGGTCTTCAAACGACAGGAC
The DNA here is from genome assembly GCF_024606345.1 of Endozoicomonas sp. YOMI1. Classification (GTDB taxonomy): domain Bacteria; phylum Pseudomonadota; class Gammaproteobacteria; order Pseudomonadales; family Endozoicomonadaceae; genus Endozoicomonas. The sequence continues at coordinate 33,764 of NZ_JAHHPM010000172.1, read as the reverse complement.
ACTGCCAGCGCCAATTTTGGCAACAGTGGATGCAACCATGGTAAGGCTCCTTTGTTCAGTTCAAAAAAATGGGCGTTAAACCAACCGGGATTGATCGGTCACGGGTGACCACAGAACGATCCGTTCACCATTGCGGACATCGAAGTGGAACCAGTCCACGTCGTCTTCCATAAATGTGATGTAGGGAAACAGCAGCCGGTTCTGGATCACCTGGTGGCGGACATCCGCCGCTGACTGTTCTTTGAATTTACAATCCATGGCCCGGCCAAAGGTATGCTGGCTGGTCGGGCTGTATTTTGGAACATCGGAAGTACGCAAACCGGATTGTTCAAAATGCCCTTTCCAGTACCAATCGTTAATGGTGCAGGGGCCAAAGGTATCCCGCAGGGTATCCAGGGTAATCAGCACCCGCTCGTCAATCAGTTCAAAGCTCTTGTCCTTGCGGTTGGCAAAAATGGCCGGCGGCACCAGTTCATAAGCCTGGAAATGGCGCGGCAGGTACATGGTCAGTTATCCTGGCCTGGCTTGGTGATGGATTTCACCGCCCACATGGCACCGTCTTCAAAAGCGGTTTGTGCCAGTGCCGTGCAACGGTCGTTATTGCCACAGGCGGCGATTTTGTCAATCAGGGCGGCCGCCATCTGTTTTATCTCGTCCACATCGGTATCGCCAGCGGGATTGAATTGGATGCCAACACGGTATTCGCCTTCGGTCATGGGGTTTCTCCATTGTGGTAAATAACAAACGTCAAAATCTGCCGGTGCAGTTTGGCGTTCTCTTCAAAGCTGTCCCGGGTATTTTCCAGCAGCACGCGCTGGATCGGGTAACCACCCAGATTGTCGGTGTGGTTGTGCAGTGCTCTTGCTACCTGATGCGCCAAGTGTTTTGCTTGTAAATATTTACGGGTATAAACGTCGATTTGATAACGGGTCTCGTGGATCTGGTCCACGGCAGAGACGGAGATAGAGACAGGATCGCTGATCAGCGTATAGATTACGGCGGGCAACGCAGGACCACGCAGCAGGCCGTATATGGAGGCGTTGGGCAGGGCGGTTTTCAGGTATTTGAACAGACCTTCTTCAAGGTGCATGGCGTTTTGCCTGGCGGCGTCGATAGGACAGCAGCCGCCGTTCCAGCAGCGTACGGAAATTCCGGGTGATGCCAGACCAGTGGCCATCAATGGCACTGCGCATAAAAGGTTGCGCCGGTGAGTGCTCGGTGCCCAGCTCAACATAGTGGGCATATGGCGTATAGGCACCGATGCGCACCTTGACCAGGCCGTTGGCTTCGTCCGGTGTGCGGCCAATGTTGCGGTTGCCGTAGCCGGTCTTGTTGATGTAACTGCGCCGACGGATGCGACTGCGCAGGAAACCGGGAAGAATTTCAACGGTGCCACCCTTGCGGGTTTTGCGCTGGCGCGGCCGTGGGTCTTTTGACTTCGGCGCGGTGGCCTGCAAATGACGGTACATGGGCAGGCTGGCCGACATCAGGGCACTGCGGATTACCTTGGCACCGGCGATGCTGTTGTCGTTGCTGATGTCGCGCAGGGCTTGTTCCAAATCGGACAGGCCATGGAGATTGACGCTGATGTCGATCATGGCTGCAAAATACCTGGATAAAAGGGTTGCCATTTAGGCCGATTCGGCCTATTATAACCATCAATGGCCGGGCACACTGCCAAGGCCGAACACCGAGAAACATCGATGAGCGAAAAACGCGAACAACTCGAAATTGCCAAGCTGGAGCTTGAAATCGAAAACCTGAAAAAGGATCTGGTTTACAAAGACTTCAAAATCAAGGCGATAGCATGGGGTCTTTTCTTTACGGGGCTGACCTTACTGGCAAAATTAAAAGGTAGCGGGGCGTAAGCTTCCTCTCCAAAGCGAGCGTGACGTCATGACCAACGTTAAAAAAGACATTCAATCCGACCTGGATCGCATCCATCGGGCAGCCCGCTGCGAAGCGAACCGTACCTTACTGCTGTGGGGTGGATTCGGAGCCTTTTGTGCCCTTACCTTATGGTGGCTGCTATGACAGCCACAATCCGACAGCAGGTGCTCGCGCCTTTTTCTGCTGAATGGCCACAGCCGACCGGCAGCGAAGTTCGGGCACTGCTTCAGATGGCCGACCTGACCGGCAGCAAGGCAGCTGCGCTGGTCGGTGTGAATCCCCGAACCGTACGAAAATGGGTGGGTGAGGAACAGAAGATTTCATACTCCAGCTGGGTATTGCTGGCAGAGGCAGCAGGGTTTGGTGAAATCTGGAAGTCGTGAGTTTATAGAATGAACGGCGCGGGTTGTCAGACCCGCAGGTCTTCATAAGTCATCCAGCTTCAAAATATGCTGGTACTCTTCCAACAATTTTTCATGCCTCTGCTGCAGCTCGGTTTTCTCACTTCGCCGTCTGGCCAGTCCTTTGCCATGAAAAGCACCCATTTTTCTGGAGCACCTTTCGTCGATGACAAAGTCGTGCAGTGCCTGCCAGCTGTCCTTGCTGGTTAGCTCACCGGAGAAATACTTGTCCAGCACGGTATAAGTACCCACTTCAAAATCGGGATCAATCCAGCCCGCGTATTTATAAGCCACCAGTTTGTCAGCCCATGTACCGGCAGTCTTGCCGCCCTTGATAATTGTCAAAGGCGGAATTCCGCCTTTGCACTTGAGCGCTTCAACAAATGCTTTCGTCTGTTCATTTTCAAGAAAGTATTTCGGCCTTGTCTTATTCGCTTCTCCGCTGGCTTTCCACATATCCGTTAGCGATACAAAACCATCGTCATTGACACGGACAATCTGGCCACACAGGGTTAAGTTTTTCATCCGATGTACTCCTATCCCGAAACGGGCATAAAAAAAGCCATCCCTGGCAACCTAGGTTCGTCAGATAAAGAGAAAAAGAAGATTTAACGGTGGTCTTGTTAGGCCCATCTTCTGGCCAGCAACGCATTGACCGGATCGGCCAGCACGTCGCCGAAATCGTGGTTATTCAGGCTGTCACTGTCGTAAACAATGGTTTTCACTATGTTGGGAGTGATGCCAAACCTGGCCGCCACGGCTTTATAGGACCATTTCTGTCTTACCAGTGCCTTGACCTGCTGGCGCTGTTCACCGATCAGTGTGATTTTTGTCGGTTTTCCAGCCAGCCCCATTTGCCGACGGTGGTAATAAATCACCGATTTGGTGACACCCAGTGTTTTTCTCATGTCCGCCAAAGAGGCACCGGCGTCGTGCAATACCTGAATTTGTGCCTGCAGTGCGTTCATTTTTTCGACCTGGGTCATGATGGCACCCTGAACGTCATTGTGGCGGTGGTATCGTCCAGCAGCCGAAGGTTGTAATCAATGCTGATTTTGCAGCGGCGAAAATCGTCAGCGGTCAATTGCCACTGGCGCTCGCTTAACAGGCCTATGCGTTCACGAATCAACTGTTCTTCAACCTTTGTTTGATTGGATGGTTTGTTCTGCTGGTACAGGCTCATGTCAGCTCCGGCATAATCACGTTGACCACTTCCTGCAATGGCTGGTCAAAGTCAGGATTTTTCAGGCGCATGCTGTCTTCGGTGCAACGGGTCAGTATCTTCAGCCATTGATCGCGGCCATCGATGTTCAGCACACCCGCCACGCCCAGCTTGCGGTTCTGCCAGCAGAGGCGCCAGTGGTGAGTCATGTTGTCCAGGCGCGGGTCGTAGCGCACGGTGACGGCCACGTCGTTCTGGCCGACAAAACCGCCCGCTGCAAATATCTCTTTGGCCGACACCGGCCGGATAGCGGCCCAGCACTCCGTGACAGTCTGCCAGCATTGTGGTTCGTCGGTCACCGAATCAGCCGGTTCGCAGGCGATGGGCTGTTCGATGATCACCCGGTGTTTCAGCTTGCCGGGCGCGGCGGGCCGCTTCACGGGTTGCTCCGGATGCGGTAATCGTTCAGCAGGTAGGTATACCCATAGGGCATTTCTTCCAGGTTCACCTCGGTGGCGGCTTCGCGGTTTTCGTTCAAATAACTGACCATCAATAATGCCGCCTGTTTGATCACCGGGTCAGCGATCACGGCGTTATCCGGTGGCGAATCCATAGCCTCCAGTGCTGCCTGGCTGGCCACTACGGGGCGGTTCAGGTGACGCTCAACACCCAACTCCACTGCCTTACCGATATCAGACAACACAGACCGGGTATCGTTATTATCAACCTCCCGGCACCAGAGCAACATGTCGTCAACGGATAACCAGCCGCTCATGCCTTGGCCTTGCTGTGTTGCAGGTATTTCACCGATTGGCCGCTGGCATCCAGCAACGCGCCGTCGTGTCGGCTGAAGGCCAAAAAACCCACCTGCCCCTTGCGGGTGTAAACACTGTCAGTCATGCGGAACAGGGTCACTGACATGACATCACGGATCAGGTAGTTGGACAGCTGGCCAAACAGAATGGACTTGGCATTGGCGGCTGGCGCGTCCATGTACTGGTTGATTTCGTAGGGGTAACCCAGGATGGTGTCCGGTTCGCTGACGGCAATGCCGGGTATCCACAACGGTCGGCCTTCGTTGTCTTTCAGCATCTTGATGGTTTTCAATGCCTGGTCGGCAAACATAAACCGGGCGTTCATGCGATAAATGGGGTCAACGCTGTGCTCCAGGTTGATCAGGTCGTCAAAACCAATCATGACACCGCTGGCGGCAGTGGTTCCCTGGGTGGCGGCAGGCACGATCCCGGTGGGCTGGCCACTGCCGGTGCCAAGGGTAAAATGCTTGTTGGTGATGCGGCTGATGCGCTGGGCCAGCAGGCGAACAACGTACGCTTCAATGTCAATGCGTGAGTCCTGCAACAGCTCAAAAGGCACGGCGACGCCTTTGGAGCTGTATTTCCAGGCACCGATGGTTTTGATGCCGAAGTTCGGGTCTTCATCGGTGACGGCGGTGTTCTCGGCGACAATCTCACCTTCCTGGTTCAGGTTGTCCGCCACCGGCCATTCGATCGGCACGCCGCTGTCGGTTTGCTGGATGGTCGCCACCAGTCGCATATTGCCGAACAGTTTCATTTCTTCAATCAGTCGGGTGGCAAAATCAGTGGGGACCAGGTAGCCTCCGGCGGTGTCGGTACCGGTGGACAGGTCGGCCCGGAGTCGTCGTTGTTCCACATACTGACGCTGATCCACATCAAGAGCATCAATGCCACCACGCAAAAAACGGTTAAAGATCGTTTTTTCCATGGCGATGTTGTGGTGCGCTTCATCGTCGGATACTTCGTCCCGTTCGCCCCGTTGCCGGGTAATGGCGTGGTCAGCGGCTTCGATTTCCAGCTGTTCCTCCAGTCGTTTCAGCTGGTCATCGATGCGGCGAATTTCGGCGACAATAGCGTCGTATTGCTGGTTGTGGTCGTCGTTCCAGTGCTCTGGCTTGATGCTGTCGATTAATTGCCGTGCGTTGCTGGCGGCCTGGCTGCGTTGTTCTCTCAGGGTTTGAATATCCATGGTGGTTTCCGGTGGTTATTAACATATGGTCATCAGTCAATTGGGTTGCCAACAGCGCAAAAAACAGCAACAGCGATCGGTGCATAACTTAGGCAATCAGCGCCAGGCGTCGTTTAAGGTGCGCGCGCAGGGCGGCAGGATGGGTTGGTTGATAGGTTTCTGGCGGATGTCGGTAGGCGCTTAGATCAAACCGTCTGTTGTTGGCCTGGCTGTCATTGATGCCATCTGCCAGCCGGTCGGCAAAGCCGTTGTCCACCGCCTGCTGCCCGCTCATCCAGGTCTCGTCGGCCATCATATCCAGCACCGTTTCCCGGTCTAATCCGGTCCGGGTGGCATATTCGTTAGCCATGTTGCTGTCGATCAAATCCAGCAGTTCTGCCTGGTCCCGCAGTTCATCGGCATTGCCAACCACAAACGACCAGCCCTTGTGAATCATGAAAAACGCCCCTTCACTGATGCGCACTTCGTTGGCCCCCATGGCCAGAAAGGTGGCCGCGCTGGCGGCCAGCCCGTCGACATGGGCTATGACGGTGGCCGGGTGCTGGGCCAGTGCCGTCTGCATGGCACGGGCGGTGAATACATCGCCGCCGGGTGAATTGATCCGGACATTCAGGGTCGGTACGTCCAGGGCATTGACTTCACGGGAAAAGCTTTCGGCATCGATGCCCCACCAGTCGTCAATGACGTCATACACATAGACCGTTGCCTGCTGGTCATTCTCGGTCTGTACCCGGATTCCGGATGTCGTCGGGTTCTTCCGGATCAGGTTCATCAGTTTGCGCTGGTTCACGTTGCTCACCGGTCAGGGGTTGATAAAGGGTATCGCCGTTGTCCACGGGCCGCAGGTTCTCTTCCCGGCGGATTTCATTGACGGTTTTCCAGCCAGGGTTCTGGTTGCCGCCCAGGGCGATTTGATGGGCTTCATTGCGCGCCTTGATGTCACCACGCAGCAGCGCGTTGACGTCAAATTCGCTGAAATACTGGTGGCTGCGAAACAGCTTGCGGTTCAGTTCCTGCTCGATGCGGGTCAAATGTGGACGCAGGGTGTAGCGGACAAAGCCGATGGACTGCTGTTCGATGCCGGTGCCCCAGCTGGTTGTGGTTTCCTGTGCGCCAATCATGTGCGGTGGTACGCCGAAAATGCGGGCAATGTCCAGCACCTGGAACTTGCGGGTTTCCAGTAATTGCACGTCGTCGGCCTTGATGTTCAGCGGTGCGAATTCGCCCCCCTCGGTAATGATCGGCGGCAGGTGTGCCTGCTCGGCACCAACGACGTGCGACTTCCAGTAATCGCGCATCATTTCAAACTGTTCCCGGGTCAGCTTTTGCGGAAACTTGATGTAGCCTGGGCTGCTGATGCCCTGTTTGAAATAGAGGCCGGTGAACTGGTCAGCACTGAGGGCATTGCCGACACTGTTCAGCGCCGCCGACTTGATCACCGACATGCCGGTCTTGCCGTTCCAGCCGACACCGGGAAAGTGCAGGATGTCGCTGGGGTAGAAACCAACAAAGGCAATGTCGTCCTTGGTGGCCCTGGGCAGTTGCTCACGGTCCTGGCTGATGGCGACAATGTAACTGAGTTCACCTTCCACCAGGCGGACATCAACCCGGGAGGGATTGACGTAGATCAGCCGACGGACCCGGCCGTTCAGGTCGCGGTCAATCACCGCGTAAGCGTTGCCGTCCAGTAGCATGTCGGTGACCAAAGTCTCCCAGAACACCAAAGCGGTGACCATGGGCGACGGCTCCAGGCAGAGCTTCGGCAACAGCGGGTGATTGTCGCTTTCTTCGCGGATGCCGCCGGTCTTGCGCTGGTAAATTTTCAGCGGGATGGACGCGATGGCACCGGCAATCAGCGACACGCAGGCAAACACGGCGGCGACCTGCAGCGCGGTCTGGTGGTTGACCACGGAGCCGGAGTGGGATCGGACGCCCAGCACGTCCATCAGCTCTTCCCAGGTCAGCTTTTTGTTCTTGTCGGCCTCGGCTTCTGAGCGGATATTGGCCAGCTCTTGCCGGGTCTGTTCCAGTTCCTGCTTCAGTTGTCGTTTGCTGTTGAACAGTTTCATCCGGTCATTACAAAGTCGGGGATCGGGGAGTCGTGGTAACCGTCGTCCGGTGCTTCTTTCATCATCGCGCGGGCCATGGCGGTGACCAGGGCGACCGGGCCGTCGATCTTGTTGTCCGGCGTGTCCTTGTTCGGGAACACGTTCTCGTTGCGGTCAACCCGGGCGGTGACGTTGGACATCATCCAGTTCATTACCGGGTGCCGATCGTGGTGCAACCGGCCGTCGATGATCAGTGCCTGGATCTCTTTCATCGGGTCACTGAGCTGTTTGACGGTCTGGCCCACTTCGGTCATGACCCGTTCGTCCTCTTCCGCCAGCTGGGTGGCCAGTTGCGTGGCTCCCCAGGGATCGTAGGCGATTTCCAGCGGGTGATAGCGGTCTGCCCAGTCGTTGATGGTCTGGCGGATGGCGTCGTAATCGACGATCTGGCCGGGCGTCAGGGTCAGCAGCTTCTGTTCCGCCCAGGCTTTATACAGCTGCTGGACATGGTGCGACTTGCCGCTGCGCTGGTCGTCTATTTGAACTTCCGGCAGCCAGAAATGCACCTTGATGTGATAGCGCCGGTCGCCGTCACAGAACAACGCCACCAGGGCGGTGATGTCCAGCTTGCTGGCCAGGTCCAGGCCGAAGTAGCAGGGCATGAGGGATAACTGCTCTTCGCTGGCCAGCGCTGGACATCGTGACCACAACTCCATGTTGAAAAAAACGTCTTCACCGGCTCCCCAGATGTCCAGCCGCTTGCGCTTGAATTCGCTGGCAGCGGCCGGGTTCTGTTGCGCCTTCTGACACAAACGCTGCATGTCCTCAAGCTTGACCGAGATGCCCAGGTTCGGGTTAGCCTGGATCCATACGTCCGGATTTTTCCACTGCTCCGGGTCATCCAGGGTGTAAATCATGCCAAAGCAGCTGTCGTCGTCGATGACGCCTTCGAGCACCTTGGTTAAATAGTTGCGCACCTCGTAGCAGATGCCGGTGCGGTCACTGCCAGCGGTGGTGATGACCAGCAACAAAGGCTGTCGCCGGGCGGCGCAGGATAGTTCCAATACGTCGTACACGCGTCGGTTCTTGTGGGCGTGCAGTTCGTCGATGATGGCGCAGTGGGTGTTCTTGCCTTCCAGCGTGTCGGAGTCGCTGGCCAGCGGTTTGAAGCTGCTGGCGCTGGCTTCATGGCAGACGCTGTGGTTAAAGGCTTGCAGGTGGTAGCGCAGGGAAGACTGCCGGGTCATGTCGCGGGCGGCGTCGAACACAATGCGCGCCTGGTCGCGACTGGTGGCGGCGCTGTAGACTTCGGCTCCGGGTTCATTGTCCCATTGAGTCATGTATAAGCCAATCGGCGCAACAAACGTGCTTTTGCCGTTTTTTCTGCTCACTTCTATGTAAGCGTATTTGAAACGGCGCTGGTTGTTTTTTTTCCAGTACCAACCAAACAGGTTGATCAGTATGAACACTTGCCAAGGCGAAGGTTGGATTTTCTGGCCGACCCATTCGCCCTTGATGTGGGGCAAATAATTGTAGAAGTCGATTACTTCCTGAGTTTTGCCAACATCAAAAACCAGCCCGCGCTTGTCACCGTTTGCCATATCGTCGATAAAGCGGGCGCAGGCTTTTCGGGTCCAGTGGCATGCGTTGATGAGGCCGTCATTAACATCATGGGCGTATTGTTGGCCGGTTCTCCAAGTCAAAGACATGAATTATACGTAGCAATTGGTTTTGACAATCAATCCGCTTAACAATCCAATCTGATTCAAAAGCCAGCCAGGTTCATTCTCATTCATGCGGCAGCGTTTGGCCGTACCGCGAGTCACTTTCAAGTTGGTCGGGAGTATAGGTCTGCCTGCCATGGGTTCGATTCCGGTTTGATTTTTATACAAGTTGATTTAGGTCAACTATTGCAGGGCTTCCAGAAGATTTCATTTTGGACGCACAAAAAATGTGCTGGCCGCGCGCCGTCTTTTCTAATAAGGCTGAAGTTTTGACCCCGCCCCCCCTGACTGGCACTCTGCCCAGCCACCCTTTGCGGCAGTAAGGCTGTAGCGACCTGTTCAGTTAAGGCTGAATGCCTTGCGCAACAAGGGCTGCAGCCATCTGCCTACGGCATGTCCGGTCGTTGGACTCGGCCTGTGTCTTCATCCGATGGCAGCTGTCGCAAAGGCTTTGCAGGTTGCTCAGGACATCGTCACCGCCCCGGGACTTCGGCCTGATATGGTCAACGCAGGATGCTTTGGTGAATCGCCCTGACTTTAAACACATCTGGCACAACCAGCTATCACGGCGCATCACCTGTGACCGCAGCTTTGTCCATTGATGACCATAGCCGCGCGTGTGACTGCTGCCCTGTCGCCAGTGGCTCCAGCCGCTGGATTTTGACGTGGTTGATGAGCGCACTGTTTGCCGGTTCCTGTGTTGTTCACAATAACCATGGTCCAGCGTGGTTCTGTGACAACAGCTTCTGACACGACAGGGCCTGGCGATTCGTTTCGGCATCACTCACCCGCTTCTTCCGCGTTCAAGAACTGACGAATCAATTTCATCGGCACGTACGGCCGCAAGCGAATGGTGCGAACCACCTGATCCTTTTTCGGTATGCAGCGCACACCCAAAACGCTGTGGTCGGTGCGGATATAAACCAGAGACGCTAAATCATTCTCCTGGCATTCATCCAGAGCCGTACGCAGTGTGGCACCGGTCATCGGGCGGGTAATCCAGGAACACGCGGGTAACAGTAATATCAAAAACAAAACAAGACAGCGCATCAGTCACACTCATAAATGCCCTGACAATCCACCAAGCTGGCCATGCTGGCTCAACTGAAAAAAGCCAGCGCCAGGACGGACTGCAAGTGCGGGTCAATATTGGCCTTATCCGTCAATTGTTGTTCCGGTGGGTAGTATTCAATACCCAGGGCGTCGGGTCCGAACAGTTTATTTTTGATGCTCTGCATCTCCTGCCAGTTAAAGTCATAAGCCTTTCATCACCCAACGCCTTCGGGTAAGCAATTTTACGATTTGCAAAATCACAAATAATGAAACTAAAATCAGTTACAACAGGAGGTCGCTATCGTTGCAGCACCAAAAGCTATTGGAAAAACTGAAGGGCAACCCGAAAACCTTTCCCTGGAAAGATGTGGTCAGGCTTCTCACGGCACTGGGCTACCAGAAGCAAGAGATGCCCGGTTCGCGGGTGCGCTTTTACCATAATTCGAATAAACACATGCTTCGTCTTCACCGGCCTCACCCGGAAAACCACCTGAAAGGAGGCGCTCTGAAAGACCTGATCGAAGTATTGAACCAGCAGGATTATTTTTCATGACCCAGTATTTCAATTACAAAGGATACCAAGGCACCATTGAACCACAGATTGAAGACGGCACACTGTACGGCAAGCTGGCGTTTATCCGTGATTTGGTGACTTACGAGGCGGACACGCTGACATCCCTGGAACAGGAATTCCGGCGTTCGGTGGATGACTACCTGGAGGATTGCGCCGCCCTGGACAAAGAGCCGGACAAGCCGTTCAAGGGTGTATTGAACGTTCGCCTGGGCGCAGAACTTCACCGGCAAATTGGCTTACTGGTGAACAGCCAGCCGGGAAAATCGGTCAATGCCTTTATTTGTGATGCGGTCCGGGAAAAACTGAATCGCATGGATAATGAGGGTACCTCTCACCATCACCGGTAGGTCAGAACAGCTGTCTGACCTCCGCCTTATGATCAGGCCAGTCATACTGGCCACCACTTTTGGTAAGGAATCCCTCTTTCATTAACTTCTGAAAATACCCACGGACCTGTTTGTCACGGTAACCTTTGCGAATACAGGCACGCTGGCTTAAAACTTTGTCGCCGCTGTCACGCCGGGCCAACTGCATTTTTTTGAACGCCGGGTAACTGTGGGCCAGGGTTTCGAGGTTCTTTGCTTTCGGCGATGGCGGTTTAGTGGTATCAGCGACATCAATGTCTTGGTCAATTGGCCGGACCATAAACAACACACCCAGGGTATCCAGCAACCCGGCCAGCAGGATTATCACGCCCGTCACCACCTCACTTTGTATGTTCAAAACAGTCGCCAGCAAGGCCAGCACCGCCGCCAGTTCAGAAACCTGAGGCTGTGGTAGGCTGGCCAACTGGTCACGCAGTTCGGCATTGCGCTGTTGCAATGGCAATGCGTGGTTGCGGATCCGGTCCAGGGTCAGGTAAGTGGCGATGGCCTGGTTGTTCTGATCGATCTCTTCAGACACCAATTCGCGCACCTGCGCGATATGGTCAGCATTATCCAGGTTGATGGTCAGGGCACGGTGCAATCCACCGGCCGAACCCAGCACTGAAACCGCGATTAATAAACCGGCTATAAAACGTCGTTGGCCGTATACTGAGCACCATTTACCCAACTCAAACACCAATGCCATAGACGCCAAAATTGACCACGAAAACCAGCCATCGGCCACCGAGGTCAGCAGCAAAATGGACAGGATTGCCGACAAGCCAGCAGTTATATAAAAACCAACTTTTAAAACTTCATTGTAATTTTTCATCATTAATTCGATTTAATTCGTATTTAATTAGTATTTAATTCGCAATTATTTATCAAGCGCTATCCTCAGTGCAGCAAGGCTTTCAGGATTTTTCGGCATTTAATTATTTAATTCGGACCCAACAATAAAAAAACACCTTTTTTAATAATCGATTCTTGATAGAAATTTAATCCTTTATAACCTGTCGAAAATGCCGTTTTTGCTTCACTTTTAACCACCCGTTCAGGAAATGTTGGCCGTAAAATTGCCGGATAACATCATCCTCAGAATGACCATTTAAAGTCGGCTTTTTTGTTAAGTTATTGTCGTTTACTAACCGTTGGCCAACCGTCCATAAATCAAGTTGCTGCATACATCCCCCGACCGGCAATATTGCAAAACGCGATGTCATCACCGGTCAAAGTCGGCACCTCAAGCGCGGCATTCTGCCAATACCAATTCACCATGCTCTGCCCGTGTTGTTCAATAAACTCACAGAAGCGGTTGAACAGGTCTTCATGGGCCAGACCGTAGAGCTGCCAATGGCTGCGCAGCACGGTGCCGTGCAGCTGGGTCTTCACAAACTGGTAAATAAAAACATGGCAAAACAGGTAATCTTCCGGATTCAGTGAAAAACACTGGTATTCCGTTGTATCTCCAGTGTCATTATCTGTTACGTTAGTAACATAAAAACCACTTAAAAGAAGGAATTCCTTCTCTTTTTCAACATCTGCGCCCGGGTAACCCAGACGCCGCGCTCTTTCTTTTTCGTATCGCTCATCAGCGCACCTCCCTGAACTGCACATGGACCGCGATATCTGACAGTTGGTTGATATCCATGGCCAGCATCAGGATTTGAATGGTTGCGTGTTTTTTGTTTTCAAACTGTTTCATGCCGCTACCCTCCAGCCACAGACCAGCGCGCCGATCTGGTCAGCCAGAGTGCAGGCTTCCTGGTGGCTGTTGGCGGTAACGGTGGTGTAACGCAGGATGGAATTGGTGGCGCAGGTGGTGCAAGTGGCGCAGGTGTCGGCCAGAATGGCAAGCGTATAGGTATTAGGCATGAGTTGATCAGGTCTGTGCCTGTCTCCGAAGGCTGCTAATCCTTAGATTGGAGACAAGCCGGGTGGGATTAACAGTACCGGCTCAACTGGTACACCGGCCCCCGAAGGGTCCCACCCGGCCCGTCATAAAACGGTATGAAATCTGGGTGTGTAGATACAAAAAAGACGCGGTTAGGGTGCGTCTTTTGCACCAATTGATTTGTGTACCGGGCTGCTAATCCCGCATTCCTTTATAGAACGTAAAATAATGTATATTTTGCGCCCTTTATTGTCCATACTTAACCACGTTAAACTATCGAAAATGGCGGTAAAATGGCGGTACAAAATTTCAGCATTTAACAATTATTCCTTATATTTCAAGCTGTTATAGGTTTTAATTATGATTCTGGAAGAAGTCATAGATCTCTCGCGCTTTCAATTTGCCATTACTGCGCTCTATCATTTTCTATTTGTGCCACTGACCATTGGCATGACCTTTATCCTTGCCATTATGGAATCCGTCTATGTCATGACGGGTAAACAGATTTACAAGGATATGACCCGGTTCTGGGGAAAACTCTTTGGTATCAACTTTGCCGTAGGTGTCGCCACCGGTCTGACCATGGAGTTCCAGTTCGGTACCAACTGGTCCTACTATTCCCACTATGTTGGCGATATTTTCGGCGCACCACTGGCCATTGAGGCCCTGATGGCCTTCTTCCTGGAATCCACTTTCGTGGGTATGTTTTTCTTCGGTTGGGATCGCCTGAGTAAAGTGCAGCACCTGGCCTGTACCTGGCTGATGGCCATTGGTACCAATCTGTCGGCGCTCTGGATTCTGATTGCCAACGCCTGGATGCAAAACCCGGTAGGTGCCGAGTTCAACTTTGAAACCATGCGCATGGAGATGACCAGCTTTGCCGACCTGGTATTCAACCCGGTGGCACAGGTTAAGTTTATCCATACAGTAGCGGCTGGTTATACCACTGGCGCTATTTTCGTCCTGTCCATTTCTGCCTACTACCTGCTGAACCATCGTGATATCGGCTTTGCCCGCCGCTCCTTCGCGGTGGCTTCAGGATTTGGTCTGGCCGCCATTCTGTCCGTTATTCTTCTGGGTGACGAATCTGGCTATGAGCTGGGCGATGTTCAGGAAGTAAAACTGGCAGCCATTGAAGCGGAATGGGACACACACCCGGCACCGGCCAGCTTTACCGTTATCGGGATTCCTGATCAGGAAAATATGGCAACCGACTACGCCATTAAAATTCCATACCTGATGGGCATTATTGCCACCCGCTCACTGGATGAAGAAGTGACGGGCATCAAAGACCTGATTGAAAACAAGATTGCCCGCATCCAGAGCGGTATGGAGGCCTATGACCTGCTGCAGAAACTGAAAAATGGCGAAGATACGCCGGAAAACCGGGCAGCCTTCCTGGAAGTGGTGGATGACCTCGGCTATGGCCTGTTGCTGACCCGCTATACCGATAACATTCCCGGGGCAACCAATGACATGATCCGTCAAGCGGCAGAAGATGCTATTCCAACGGTATGGCCACTGTTCTTTTCGTTTCGCATCATGGTTGGCTGTGGCGTCCTGATGCTACTGCTTCTGGTGACGGCATTTGTGAAAACCGCCCGTCGTAATGAATACAAAAGCCGCTTCTTCCTGAAACTCTGCTTCTGGTCTCTGCCCCTTCCCTGGATTGCCAGTGAAATGGGCTGGTTTGTGGCGGAATTCGGACGTCAGCCATGGTCGATCTCCGGTATCCTGCCCACCTATCTATCTGCGTCCACCCGGACTGTCACAGATCTATACCTGAGCATCGTCGGCTTTACGCTGTTCTACAGTATCTTTGCCATCGTTGAAGTATGGCTGCTGGTGAAATTCGCCAAACTGGGCCCTAGCAGCCTGCACACCGGTCGTTACCACTTCGAACAACAGCAGACTTTAACCGATGCTGCCGTTTCTGACAGTCCCCTCCATGGAAAAGCATAAGGAGCGATGACGATGGATTATGAAATTCTCCGATTTATCTGGTGGGTTCTGATTGGCGTCCTGTTTATCGGTTTTGCCATCATGGATGGCTACGATCTCGGCACCGCCAACCTTCTGCCATTCATGAGCAAAAACGACACTGAACGACGCATTATGATCAATGCGGTTGCTCCCCACTGGGACGGTAACCAGGTTTGGCTGATTACGGCCGGTGGCGCGCTATTTGCCGCCTGGCCTACCGTCTATGCGACAGCCTTCTCCGGCTTTTACTGGGCAATGGTTCTGGTACTTTTTGCCCTGTTGATTCGCCCGATGGCTTTTGACTACCGCTCGAAACTGGCGGCCCCACGGTGGCGCAATGCCTGGGACTGGGGACTGTTTGTCAGTGGTATTGTCCCATCCCTGGTGTTTGGTGTTGGCTTTGGCAATATCTTTGTCGGCTTTGGGTTTGAGCTGGACGGCTTTATGCGTTCCAGCTTCTCTGGTTCATTCTTTGACCTGCTCAACCCATTCTCGCTGCTGTGCGGCGTCGTCAGTGCTGCCATGCTGACCATGCAGGGCGCTGTCTGGCAGAAAATGCGTTCCGGCGAACCCATCCGTCACCGTGCAGTAATGGTCGCCCGCTACTCTGCCCTGCTGACTATAGTGGCATTTGCCACGGCTGGATTCTGGGTTGCTCATATCAACGGTTACCAGATCACCAGTATTCTGGATACCAACGCGCCATCCAACCCGCTGGAAAAAACCGTCATTCTTGCTCAAGGTGCCTGGCTGAATAACTACAGCCAATACCCGATCATGATCATTGCTCCTGTGCTTGGCTTCCTGGGTACCCTTGGCGTAGTTATCTTCTCCGGCACCAAACAGGATGGGCTTAACTTTACCTGCTCATCACTGGCACAGGCCGGCATTATCATGACTGCGGGTTTCAGTCTGTTCCCGTTTGTACTGACTTCAAGCACCGACCCATCATTCAGCCTGACCCTCTGGGATGCAACCTCAAGCTTTATGACGCTGGCCATCATGACCGGTGTTGCCATTGTGTTTGTTCCCATCATTCTTGGCTACACCATCTGGTGTTTCTACAAACTCTGGGGTCGCATGACCGCTGAGCGCATTAAACAAGAAAGTCATTCACTTTACTGAGAGGGAGCTGAACAATGTGGTATTTTGCATGGATCCTTGGTGTACTTCTGGCCTGCGCCTTTGGCATCATCAATGTGATGTGGTACGAATTTCATTCGGACAATTTTGATAATGAAATTAACGAGTTAGACTCATAGAAAATTTTTTAGGTTGCAATTTGATTGTAACCTGAGCCTCAAAAACGGTACCAAACCGTACCTTTGCTGCATTTTGTGGTGAATGTTATACGGGGAAAATGGTACCGTTTTTTTGTATCTTTCTGGTACACCTTGGTTTTCCCACAACCTGTTGTTCACCTTTTCAACCACTCCATAAAAAGCACTCTCAAAACCTGCCGTTCTTCACGGCCAGTTTTGTCGCATGCAAACCAAAAAGTGAAATTTTTTCTTATTACCACTTCGCAAATGCACGACTACCGCCAAACACCTTACATGCGTACAATAACTATCTTCCCAAAATTCACCTCTGAGCTATCTGGTCCCATGCTCCCCGGCGTCAATAAAAGACAATGGTAAAAACCACGGGCGGTAGCGTACCCAGTTAAAACAAAATGGAACTGTAGCCGTGCTTCTGGACAACAAACAGAATGGTAAGGTGGGCGAAGAGCTACGCCGACACCTGAACAAAGGAACAAAGCTGTCTGTACTCTCTGGCCTATTCTCCATTTATGGTTTTGACTCGCTGAAGAAAGAATTATCTTCTGTAGAAGAAATACGTCTGTTGCTATCCAAATCACTGCAACCAGAGACAGCTCACAATACGCCCTTTGCTGAGCTAATCGGTGACCGCTTTGAACACCGTCTCAGAAATCAGCTCAACCAGATGCAAATCGCCAAAGAATGTGCCCGATGGATTGAGCGCAAAGTAGAAGTACGCTCCACCTGCATGGCCAATCAGAATATCTTCCATCTCAGTCAGGCAGATAACTACGATACCGCCATTCAGGGTAGCTCAAACTTTACCAGCACAGGGCTTGGTTACAGTGAATCTGATCAGTTTGATATGAACATGTGCCTGACAGATAGCGCTGCCACCCAGGGTATGCTGGAGTGGTTTAATGCCATCTGGGACAGCCCATCTGCTAGCGACGCCAAACAGCTTCTATTGGACCAGCTTAACCAACTGACTCAAGATCAATCGCCCCAGTTCATCTACTTTCTGACCCTTTATCATCTGTTCAAAGATTTCCTGGAAGAGATCGACGAAGACAGCATCATCAAAAGCAAAACCGGTTTTAAAGATACCCTGGTCTGGAACAAACTCTACAAATTCCAGAAAGACGGTGTGCTTGGTGCCATCGACAAGCTGGAACGCTATAACGGCTGCATCATTGCCGACAGTGTGGGCCTGGGTAAAACCTTCTCTGCCCTGGCAGTTATCAAATACTACGAACTGCGTAACGACCGGGTACTGGTTCTTGCCCCCAAAAAGCTGCGGGAAAACTGGACCGTTTACACAGTGAACGACAAACGCAATTTATTGGCGGCAGACCGGTTCAACTACGATGTACTCAACCACACTGACCTGACCCGCACCACCGGCCAATCCGGTGAGATCAATCTGGAAACCATCAACTGGGGCAACTATGACCTGATCGTGGTTGATGAATCCCATAACTTCCGCAATAGCAGCTCCGCTAAAGAAGGTCATACCCGCTACTCCCGGCTGATGGATGACATCATCCGCTCCGGGGTAAAAACCAAAGTACTGATGCTCTCGGCAACACCGGTCAATAACCGAATGAACGACCTGAAAAACCAGGTTGCTTTCATCACCGAAGGGCAAGACACCGCCCTTGAATCACAGGGCATCAGCAGCATAGAAATCACCCTGAAAAAAGCCCAGACCCAGTTTAATCAATGGCTAAAGCTGGACGAAGCGCAGCGGAGCACCGAATCGCTTTTGGAAGGCATGAATTTTGACTACTTCAAGCTACTCGACCTGCTCACCATTGCCCGCTCCCGCAAGCATATTGAAAAGTACTATGACATCGCGGAAATCGGAGCCTTCCCGGAACGCCTGAAGCCACTCAATATCAAGGAAGACATCGATTCAAACGGCCAGTTTCCACCGCTTAAGGAGATCAACCGTATCATTCGGCGCTTAAACCTCAGTGCTTACGCGCCACTGAAGTATGTGCGGATGGAAAAACGGGCAGAGTATAACCGCAAATACGATGTTCAGGTCAGTGAAGGCTCAGTGTTCAAAATGGTGGATCGTGAGCAGAGCCTGATTCACCTGATGCGGGTAAACCTGCTGAAACGGATGGAAAGCTCGATCCACTCCTTCGCACTGACCCTGAAAAAACTGCTCGGGGCTGTGGACTTGCTGCTGAGCAAACTGGACAACCATGCCAGCGATGAGGTTGAAGAACTCAGCATTAACGATATCGAGGTAGACTCCCCGGAGTTTGACGCTTACCTCATTGGTAAAAAGGTCAAAATCCTGATCAAGGATATCGATCACATCCTCTGGCGCCAGGACCTGGAAGAAGACCGCACCCGTCTGCAACAACTATTAACGGAAGCTCAGGCCATTGATGCAAAGCGGGATGCCAAGTTGCATCGCCTGCAAGCCATCATTGAGCGTAAATGTCAGCAGCCTCTGAACCCGGGTAATAAAAAGGTGATTATCTTCACTGCCTTTGCGGATACCGCCCAATACCTGTATCAGCACATTGCGCCGTGGGTCAGCCAGCAGCTCGGGCTGCATACGGCACTGGTCACCGGAGCCGGCAGCAATAAAAGCACGCTCGCTGGCGTCAGCAGTGACCTGAACAACCTGTTAACGGCCTTCTCGCCCGTCTCCAAAGAGCGAAGCAAGGTGAATGATAGCCCCGGCGGTGAGATTGATATTCTGATCGCCACCGACTGCATCTCCGAAGGTCAGAACCTGCAAGACTGCGACTTCCTGATCAACTACGACATTCACTGGAACCCGGTCCGCATTATTCAGCGATTTGGCCGGGTAGACCGCCTCGGCTCAAAAAATAGAGTTATCCAGTTGGTCAACTTCTGGCCCAATATGGAGCTGGACGAATACATCAACCTGGAAGCCCGGGTCAGTGGTCGTATGGTGCTGCTGGATATATCCGCCACCGGTGAAGAAAACGTCATTGAGCAGGACAGCGGTAAACAGATGAACGATCTGGAGTACCGCCGCAAACAGTTGCAGGAATTACAAGACAACGTTGTGGACCTGGAAGACATTTCCGGCAGTGTTTCCATTACTGACCTAACCCTGAATGACTTCCGAATGGATCTGTCCGGCTTTATGAAAGAGCATCTGGGCGATCTGGAATCCGCTTACACCGGGTTATTTGCCGCCTGTACCATTGACCCTGCATTTATTCGCCAGACCGGTGATCACTCCATTGAGCCGGGTGCGCTCTTCTGCTTAAAGCAACTCACCGATCAAGAACCATCGTCGTCCGATGGCTATGCGCTGGCACCGCACTATCTGGTCTATGTCACCGACGACAATGAGGTGAAGTACCCGTTCAGCCAAACCAAAAAGATGCTGGATATCCTGAAAAAGCAGGGGCTCGGTCATCACCTGCCCAACCAGGAAGCCATTCAGTCATTCAACGCTGTAACCCGACATGGCAAAGACATGGAGCTCTACCGGCAACTGCTGGAAACGGCGATTAGCAGCATTATTGGCACCCATCAGGAAAAAGGCATCGACAGCCTGTTCAGCCGTGGCGGCACGCGACTGAATCAGGGGCGCTTCCAGGGCATGGACGATTTTGAAGTGGTCAGTTTTCTGATCATACGGGAACCGGCTCAGGCTGCAGCCCCATGACCCTGAACGACTTTTACCAACAACTTGCTATACCCGATAGCTGCCAACTGCAACGGCGCATCTACAAAAAACAGCTGTTTAGTAACGTCGCCTTCAGCAAGAGCGACCAAAAACGGATCAATGAGCAGATCGACACGCTGGCCCTTCGCTACAGCCTGAGCCCGGAGACCATCAATATTTCCAGATACGAAGACCCACAACGGGAATATCTGGAAATAGCGCTTCTGCAAATCACCCTGAAAAAGCCAACCAACACCGATAAACAACCGACCAAACTGGCAGAGCTGATCCAGAAGGCGATTCCCTACCCCACCATTCTTGTGTTTGTCCGGGAGAGTCAGATCGCCATCTCCCTTGCCCATAAACGGATCAACCTGGCCGACAGCAGCAAACTCACGCTTGAGCGCAGTTTCGATACCGGCTGGCTGGATTTATCGCAGCTCAGCCTTGACCAGCAGGCGTTTCTTGCGGATTTTGCGCTACCGCGATGCAGCTTTATCAATTTCTACCAGTGCTATCAGGATCTGGTGCGCCGGGTGGTGGCACTGAACTGCGCCGATTTGACCGGTCACTACACACTGACCAACGACACAGAAAGCGATCGGCAAACCCGACTGGACGAGTTACGCAGTCACCAGCAACAGGTGTCGCTATTGCGAGCCGAACTGAAACAGGAAACCCGGTTTAACCACAAGGTTGAACTGAATATGCAGATTAAACGGCTGGATCAACAGATTCAGACGCTGAAAACCCAGCTGTAATTCATTAACGGATAGAGATTCCCCTCCATGGAAAAAATCACCCAGGGCCATCATGGCAGCCTGAGCCTGGATATGGTTCAGGACAACATCAGCAAACTGAAGCAATTGTTTCCGGAATTGATCACGGAAGACGCCAGCGGTGCAAAAATTGATGTGGATGTGCTGAAAGAACTGGTGGGCAATCAGGTTATTGATGGCGATAAGGAACGCTATAACTTCACCTGGCATGGTAAAGCCGCCGCCCGTCGTCTGGCGCAAACACCCTCTACCGGCACCCTTCGCCCCTGCAAAGAAGAATCAAAAGACTGGGACACCACGCAAAACCTGTTTATTGAAGGCGATAACCTGGAAGTGCTGAAGCTGCTGCAAAAGAGCTACCACAAAAAGGTGAAGATGATTTATATTGATCCGCCCTATAATACGGGGAAGGACTTTATCTACAAAGATAACTTCAAAGATAATATCGCCAATTATAAAAAAATAACAGGGCAAATCGATGCTGAGGGTAACCCA
The DNA here is from genome assembly GCF_024606345.1 of Endozoicomonas sp. YOMI1. GTDB lineage: Bacteria > Pseudomonadota > Gammaproteobacteria > Pseudomonadales > Endozoicomonadaceae > Endozoicomonas. The sequence continues at coordinate 12,463 of NZ_JAHHPM010000172.1, read as the reverse complement.
CTAAATAGTAATTCAGAAACATCAGGCCGTTACCATACTAATTGGCTAAATATGATGTATCCAAGGCTAAAGCTTGCCCGAAATCTTCTGAGAGATGATGGCGTAATCTTTATTAGCATCGATGAAGCTGAGCTTGCTAACCTTGTTCGAGTTTGCGATGAGTTTTTTGGTGAAGAAAACAGGCTTGGCGTCATTGTCTGGAAAAAGAAAACGAACGGAAATAATATGGGTTATATCCCACCCGTTCATGATTATTTTTTAGCTTATGCCAAAATTGTCTCTGATAATTGTTTGCTAGGTTTTCCATTAACAGATCAGTTTCTTGAAAAGACGTACTCAAATCCAGACAATGATCCACGCGGACCATGGACAACTTCTGATTTATCTGCAAACCATGTTGGTCCGTACTTTCAGATAACCAACCCAGAAACTGGTGATCAATTTTTACCTCCTAACGGGCGATACTGGGTTTTTGGCGAAAATGAAGTAAAAAAAAGGATTTCTGAAGGCCGTATCATTTTTGGAAAATCAGGGACTGGTCGCCCTATTCAAAAGAAATTCTTGAACGAAAGAACTTCAATGCGCCGTAAAGCTGAGTCATGGTGGGATAAGCATGGAATGAATGAAGATGGGACATCAGAGGTGGGAGAGCTTTTGTCTCCAAAAATATTTTCTCATCCAAAGCCTTCAATCACCATAAAACATTTATCTAATATTTGCACCCAAAACGATGACTTAGTATTGGATTTCTTTGCCGGCTCAGGAACCACCGCTCATGCAGTAATGCAGCTTAACAAAGAAGATGGAGGAAACCGTAAATTTATTATGGTCCAGCTTCCAGAAATGACTGGTGAAAAATCCGATGCATATAAAGCTGGTTTTAAAACTATTGCAGAAATAAGCAAGGAGCGGATTCGTTGTACAGCTAAAAAAATAATGAAGGACGCCCCTGGCTATATTGGAGACCTTGGATTTAAAGTTTTTAAACTGGATTCTAGCAATATAAAACCTTGGGATGCCGATTTTGAGAATCTCGAACAAATGATTCTTGGTGCCGACGACAGTCTGAAAGAAGACCGCTCCGCCAAAGATGTACTCTACGAAATCCTGCTGAAATACGGCCTCGACCTGACCCTGCCTATCGAAGAACACGTTCTGGCCGGTAAAACCGTGCACAACATTGGCTGCGGCGCTTTGATGATCTGCCTGGATGATGAGATCACTCTCGATGTCGTCAATGCCATTGGTGAGCTTAAGAAAGAATTGCAACCGGAAGTCATGCGCGTGGTGTTCAAAGACGCTGGCTTTGCTGACCCAGTCGTTAAAACCAATGCCATTCAGGTGCTCAAGCAGTTTGGCATTGACGATGTGAAAAGTATCTAAGGACGGGATAGACAATGAAGATTCAATTTGATCCCGATCTGGATTATCAAAAAGTGGCCATCAATTCGGTGGTCAGTGTCTTTGAAGGCCAGGAAACCTGCCAGACCAACTTTTCCGTACCGGCTTACAGTGCCCCTGCTGCCCATCAGGCTGATCTCTATCAGGGGGCGGAATACGACGATCTGGGTGTGGGTAACCGACTGGAACTGCTGCCCGATGAGCTGCTGGATAACGTGCGACAGGTGCAGTTGAACCAGGGCCTCAAACAATCCAAAAAGCTGAACTCCATGGACTTTACCGTGGAGATGGAGACCGGCACCGGCAAAACCTACGTTTACCTGCGCTCAGCCTTTGAGCTGAACCAGCGTTATGGCTTCACCAAGTTTATTATTGTGGTGCCATCGGTGGCCATTAAGGAGGGAGTGTACAAGTCGCTGCAAATTACCGAGCAGCACTTTAAAGCGCAGTACAACAACGTTCAGTACGATTACTTTGTTTACGATTCTCAAAAGCCGGACCAGGTTCGCAGCTTTGCCACCAATGATTATATTCAGATCATGGTGATCAATATTGATGCCTTCCGCAAAAGCTTTACCGATCCGGATAAAGAGACCAAAGCCAACCTGATCCACCGAACCCACGACAAACTCAGTGGTATGAAGCCCATCGAGTTTATCCGTTCGACCCACCCGGTGGTGATTATTGATGAACCTCAGAGTGTGGACACCACCGCCAAGTCCAAAGAAGCGATTGCTTCTCTGAACCCGCTGTGTACGTTCCGCTATTCTGCGACCCATAAAGACAAGCACAACCTGCTGTACAAGCTGGATTCCATTGATGCTTACGAGCAGAAGCTGGTGAAACAGATTGAAGTGGCCCATATCGATGTGCGCGATGGGCACAACAAGGCCTACATCAAACTGCTCGACACCAGAAGCAATAACAGTGGCATCTCGGCAAAGATCGAAATGGATATCATGCAGTCCGGCAAGGTCAAGCGGGTGGTTAAAACCGTCAAAGCCAACGATGATCTGTATGAGTTGTCTGGCGGTCGTGATGTCTATGAAGGCTATGTCATCAACGATATTTACTGCAAAACCGGCGATGAATACATCGACTTTACCAGCAAGCCCGATGAGATCCGCAAAGGCGAGCTGATTGGCGGTGTCGACGACGATGAGTTTAAACGTCTGCAAATTCGCAAGACCATTGAAGAGCATCTGGAAAAAGAGCTGTTGCTGATTCCCATGGGCATTAAGGTCCTCAGCCTGTTCTTTATCGACAAAGTCGCCAATTATCGCTTTTACCAGGATGGCGTTGCCCAGCCCGGCAAGTACGCCAAAATCTTTGAAGAAGAGTATGTCAATATTGCCCGCAAAGGGAAATATCGCAGCCTGTTTGAAGAGACCTCACCAGAGGCGTTAGTAAGCCAGCTTCATAATGGTTACTTCGCCATTGATAAAAAGAAAGACAGCGCCGGTGAAGCACAGTTTAAAGACTCCAAACTCTCTGCCAAGGGCGAAGGCGGGAAAACGGCGGCGGATGAAAGCGCCTACAACCTGATCATGAAAGAGAAGGAACGGTTGCTGAGCCTGGACTGCAAACTGAAGTTTCTGTTCTCCCACTCTGCGCTGAAAGAGGGCTGGGATAACCCCAATGTGTTCCAGATTTGCACCCTGAACGAAACCGCCTCGGTGATTAAAAAACGTCAGGAGATTGGTCGTGGTCTTCGCATTGCCGTTAACCAGCAGGGTGAACGGGTTCATGGGTTTGAGGTGAACACGCTGACGGTGATGGCCAATGAGTCCTATGAGGATTTTGTCGCCAGCCTGCAAAAAGAGATCGAGGAAGAAGAAGGTATTCGCTTTGGCGTGGTGGACGACCACCTGTTTGCCAGTATCGTGATCAGACACCAGGGGGAAAAACCGGAATTTCTTGGCGCTGAGAAGTCAGAACAGATATGGCAACACCTGCTGGATGCCGGTTATATCGACAAGAAAGGCAAGGTTCAGGATGATCTTAAAACGGCCCTGAAGGTGGGCAACCTTGACCTGCCTTATGACGTGATGGCCCAATCAGAGCAGATTCAGGCAGCGCTGAAAAAAGTAGCGGGCGGCCTTAACATCAAAGACAGCAGCAAGCGGGAAACAGTAAAACTGAATAAAGCTGTTTTCCTGGGTGAAGAGTTCAAGTCGTTGTGGAAGCGCATTAAATACCAGACCACGTACCGGGTGGATTTTGATCACCATGCCTTGGTAGAAGAGTGTGCCAAAACCATTGAGAAAGACCTGGTGGCCGGTAAAACCAAGTTTGAGTACGCCAAAGGCACCGTCGCCACCAAGCGCAGTGGACTAGAAGTAACGGAGAGCAAAACCCAAACCTATACCTATGATGCCAAAGACTATAAATTGCCGGACATCGTCAGTTATCTGCAAAACGCCACCAACCTGACCCGTCGTTCAATCGTCAGCATCCTTACCCAGTGCAACCGGCTTGATGCCTTCCGTAATAACCCGCAGAAGTTTATTGATGAAGCCACTAACATCATCCAACGGGTGATGCGCCGGTTTATTGTGGATGGCATCAAATACCAAAAGATTGGTGATGACCATTTCTACTGTCAGGAGCTGTTCCAGGATAAGGAGCTGAAAGGCTATCTGGGTAAGAATATGCTTGAATCGGGGAAATCGGTGTATGACCATGTTATTTACGACTCCGATGTAGAGCACGACTTTGCCGAAGCCTTTGAGAAAAGTGAAGAGGTGAAGGTTTACGCCAAACTGCCAGACTGGTTCAAAATCGATACCCCACTGGGTACCTATAACCCGGACTGGGCGGTGCTTGTGGAGAACAATGGCAGCCAGAATCTCTATTTTGTGGTGGAAACCAAAGGCTCACTGTTCAGTGATGCCCTGAGGCCAACTGAGCAAGCGAAGATTGATTGTGGGCGGGAGCACTTTAAGGCATTGGGTGAAAATGTTAGCTTTGCCAAGGCTAATAATTTTGAGTCTTTTGTTGATCAGGTGGCGGGATAAGCCACTTATTCAGTAAATAAAGGCAGCACTAACACAGCCGATTAACGCAGATTACGACTCTATATACAGGTATTTCAATGTCACCAGGAAATTTTCTCGAGGGTTTGTTTTATAAGGCTTCGTCAGAGCTTTGGACTGATATTTTCATTTGGTTAATTCTGGGTGTATTTGTACTGGCTATTTTTGAGGCAAGTCGTGGAAAACATTCACGCTTTCTCGAACATGCACCCAACGTCATGACTTCATTGGGCATTCTGGGAACCTTTACCGGGATTATAATTGGTCTGTTGCATTTTCAGCCCGATAAGATTGATGAGAGTATTTCATTACTGTTAGATGGTCTGAAAACAGCCTTTATCACCAGTTTGGTGGGTATGTTTGCTTCGATTCTCTTCAAAGCGTTGGATGCATGGAAATTTGCCCCGATTAGGGAAGATGGGGATGAGAAAGAAGATGTAACCCCTAAGGATATTTATCAGCAGCTATCCGGACAGACAGAACTACTGACTCAGCTGAGAGAAAGTCTGGCCGGCAACGAGGATGGTTCAGTCAACGGCCAGCTTAAGAATCTTCGCATGGATCTTCAAACGGCTGGAAAAAAACGTGATGAAGAGTATCAAGCCTTTGCCCTGAAACTCTGGACGCAAATGGAGAGCTTTGCGGATATGCTCTCCAAGTCGGCCACCGAACAAGTTATCGAAGCTCTGAAGCAAGTTATTGTGGAGTTTAATCAAAATCTGACAGAACAATTTGGAGAAAACTTTAAAGCCCTTGATGCTTCGGTCAAAAAACTGGTGGATTGGCAACAGCAATATATGGAACAGCTGACCCAAATGAGCCAGCAATACGCAGAGGGAGTCAAAGCAATAGACAGTACTCGGGATGCCGTATCCACCATCAGTGAAAAAACAGGAGAAATCCCGGCGTCTATGGATCAGCTGAAAGCTGTACTGGAAGTTAATCAGCATCAAATTGCGGAGCTTCAGCGCCATTTAGAGGCTTTTGTAAATATGCGAGACCAGGCAGTTAAGGCAGTGCCTGAAATTCAGTCTCAAGTTAAGGGAGTAGGAGATCAGCTTCAGCAAGGCGCACAGGAAATGAAAAAGGTCATGTTGGAAGGTGCGACCCAGTTCAGTACCTCCGTCAACCAGACCAATGCCTCTATTACCAGTATGGCCGATAGCCTCACAAGTAATGCCGACTCGATCACTACCACTTTGAAAGATGGATCTGAACAGGTTCATAAAACCACCAGAGATATGGTGGAGCGTCTTGAACACAGCAGTAAGAATCTTCAGGGTGAGCTTGAGCGTTCTATTAGTGCAGTGCTTACCACCATTCAGGACCAGTCAAAGAAATCTCTTGGTGCTGTAGAAGGTCAAATCCGGGAGGCTGTCAGTCGTTCAGGCGAAGGGGTTAACAGACAGCTTGCGGCACTTGACCAGTCATTGCAGCAGGAGCTGAACCGGGTAATGCAAGAAATGGGTAAAGCACTGACCAGCATCACACAGAAGATGGCCGAAGACTATCACCGTATGATTTCCACTCATAAGCCGCCCCAGGACAATGACAAGGGGTACGGTTACTGATGAAGAAAATCATAGGGCAATCCAGCAAGGCCAATCACCAGGACAGTGAACACTGGATGAATGTTTCCGACCTTATGGCCGGGTTGATGATGGTTTTCCTGTTCATATCCATTGCCCTAATGCGCTCTGCCATTATTGAACGGAACAAAATCAAAGATGTTGCAATTGCGTACCAGGGCAACCAGGTAGCTATTTATGAAAGTCTGATGGCAGAGTTTAAGGATGATCTGGCAAAATGGGATGCTGAAATTGACAGGGATTCTCTGGCTTTCAGGTTCAAATCGCCGGATATTTTATTCGACACAGGCAAGTCCGAAGTTACTGATTCATTCCAGCTTATTTTAAGTAATTTCTTTCCGAGATTTCTCTCTACCCTTGAACAGTTTAGTGATGTAGTTGAAGAAATAAGAATCGAAGGGCATACCAGCTCTGACTGGGAGGGTTCAAGTACGGAAGATGCATATTTCAATAATATGAATCTTTCCCAAAAAAGGACAAATTCTGTCCTTAAATATATTCATGATACAGAAGCCAATAAACAACGCAGAGATTGGATCAGAATGAATGTCGCAGCTGTTGGTTATTCCTCCTCAAGACCGATATTGACAGATGATGGACTGGAAGATGCCATTAGATCTCGTCGGGTTGATTTCAGAGTGGTAACGAACGCTGAAACACAAATAAGAAAAATTCTGGTGGAATAATCAATATGAAGCTTGACGTTGACTTTAGTGCTTTGTGGAATATTGCCAGCCAAATTGGAGCTGGTCGTAGCAAGTTTTCATTGGATGATGAAGTCAAGCCTATCGACGAAATTGACGTAAGTTTGAGCGGGGAAGGTATTGAGGTTAACCCTGAAGAACTTCAGTTAAGGGGAGGGCTTTTCTCCTATGAGGGGCGACAGGTTGTTCTTTATATTCCTAACCACACAAACAGAGGCATTGAAAAAGCATTAGTAGAGAAAGCAGAACGAAAGAAATTCCATGTCACATTTTGTTCTACTCTGCATGATATGAAGAAAAAGAAGCAGTTTGAAAAATACAAAGCAACAAATAATCTTTCGGGGGAATTTCATATTTTCGGTAAAAGTAAAATTGACCGAACCACAAAAGAAGGTGATGTCAGTCTTGATGTGTGCATGTTCTGTCTTGAAAAGCTCAATTATCAGGGAGCTTCTGACAGAAACATCCGCCGGATGGTAAGGGATAACTTTGATATACCGCAGTTTTTCTCTACATACAGTTCCTTCTTTCCTTATTTACCCAGCGGTATTGGCGGCGATCCCGATAAAGCAGACTATTCATCTGATTGGCGAACTGTATCCCAAAATTATCGGGCATCAAGAAACTACACCTGCGAAAATTGCCATGTAAATCTGAACAGCCATAAAAATCTTCTTCACACCCATCATATCGATACAATCCCTGGTAATAATCGCCCTGAAAACCTTCAGGCACTCTGTGTTGATTGTCACCGAAAAGAGCATGGTCACATGCATGTCAAACATCGTGACATGCAAATTATTACCCAGCTTAGACTGGAACAAGGTTTGATTGAGAAACAGTGGAGCAAGGTACTCCAGCTCGCCGATTCAGCACTCGATGGTGTGCTTATAAAGTTACAAAAGAGAGGGTATCAACCTCCAGAAATTGGCTACTCAATAACCAACAATCGTGGCGATGTTATTACTATCGCCGATGTTGCCTGGCCTGAGAATAAATTAGCCATAACCATCGAAAAGATTGATCAGGCTATACCAGGTTGGAAGATTGTTCAGCCTGAAGATTTCTTATAAAAACAAAACCGTTGCCAATCAATAATGATCAAGTTGATGGGGTCGATATGGCTTGTATATTTATTGAACGTGATTCTCGTATATGCAGCCAGCCACCATCAAACTGTTTCTTGTCAAAGGCAGCCCAACCGGACTGAGTACCGCCGAAATTTCCAATTGGACAGGCAAGGCCATTGCCGGACCTCGAAGTGATCTTGATGATTTTCTGACTCGGCCAGAGTTGAGCAGCCCAGGGGTTTATCTGCTAACGGGCACTGATTCTGAGTCTGGTGATCCGGTTTTTTATATAGGCGAAGCAGAGGACGTTTCCAAGCGGCTGAAACAGCATGCCAAAAATGAGGAAAAAGACTACTGGATTCATACCTCTGCCTTTGTCAGCAAAGACGATAACCTAACGAAAGCCCATATACGCTACATAGAGGGAAAACTGATTCAATTGGCCCAAACTAATAAGCGAACCATTATCATGAATAATGCTGCAAGTGGCTCTTCATTGCCTGAAGCGGATCGTGCAGAAATGGATGTTTATATTGAGCGCATGTTGCAGCTACTACCTGTGTTGGGGATTCACCACTTGGTATATTCTTTGCCAGCGACCAAGTCTGGCAGTACCATTACCGCTTTTGCATCAGAGAGTGCACCGTTATTTCATTGCAAGGTCAAAGGCTCGCTTATGGCAACTGGTAAGCGCTCTGAGGGTGGCTTTACCGTTTTTAAAGGCTCACAGGCGGTTGAAAACCCGGTTAATTCTTGCCCTGAACGCTTGCGGGCCAGTAGAACCAGGCTAATTGAAAAAGGCATACTCGCGGAAAGTGATAATTGTTATGTCTTCACCGAAGATTATGAGTTCAGTAGCCCCAGTGCAGCTGCCTGTACGCTTAGGGGGCGAAGTACTAATGGTCCGACTTCCTGGGTCAATGATCATCAGCAATCTTTAAGGGATCTTGGGCTTTAACTTAAACCTCCACTTCGTACTGCGCCAGGCTCGGCGCAGTACCTTTGATCTCACCTTTTTCAATAAATACTTTTTCCCCAACACCCACAGACTCCCCTTTAACCGCAATAACCGAGCATGATATCCTTATCAACAAGATCATACTGCCCGCCAACCTGAGAGCCTTGCTGCTCACCCAAAACAATCACGCCATCAATCAACCGCTTTCCAATCTGCTTATTTCTACTGGCTTTGATGGCGTGAAATTCCTCGATCAGATAGCCCCCGACAGATTGCCAGTATTTCTGGGTTCGCCATGTTTCATGTCGGCTCATAGTTCGCCCCTTGAACAAAATCAGCCCTTACTCTCTTTAACTGCCCAGTTCTATACATTCAAAGCTTCGACAAAATCCTGCCTGCCCAAAATACGAACAATCAAAACCCCATCGTCAAGCTCAGAGTAATAGACAGCATGAACTCCATACACACTACGTCGATAACCTTCACGTATATGACGGATAGCAGGGTAATGATTTGGGTGCTGCGCCAGCAAGTTCAGATGCGTTTCCAAGCCATCCAGATAACGACTGGCCTGCTCATACCCGAAACAATCAAGACCAAACTCGAATATCCGCTCAATATCCTGTCCGGCTTCCGCCGACAGGCGGTACTTAGTCATGCTTGACTCTCCGGGCTAATACACGCTCCCGGATATCGTCTACTGTATCGTTGCTGATCCCGCTGTTTTCACCGGTAATAAGTGCACTCCGAAGAGACTCTGTCGCCTCCTGACGCTGCCTGGCCTGGCGAATCAAGTCATTCACTACTTCACTTTTACTGCCATACTCGTCGCTCTCAACCTGAGCCTGCAACCATTGGTCATTGGGTGAAGTGAGGGTAATGCTTTGCCTGGCCATGGGTCATCTCCTGCCTATCTATTGTGGTGTAATATTACACCAGATTAGCACAGATGCGACCATTGCCCAGGTGTCTCAGGAATGAAAGTAAAAGATGGGAACAGGTTCATGGCATGCAACATTACTGCCGGTAGTCGTGGTTACCGGCCTTACCAACACTAGGAAATAATCAAGATGAACTGGCACGGACTAGCAGCCAGAGCGTTCCACTGCAAAACCCTGCCACATCAGCCGCTGCAACCAGTCATCAGGAAAGCCCATCTTGCGAACATCAATGCGGTGGGCATTAATCAACTTAACCAGACGATCCTGCCAATGGTTTTCACCACAAATCTTTTCCATCAAATAGGCAAGAATCACAAAGGTGTTGTATAGCTTTCTGAGCTGCCGGTCATATTCGGGCTTAACAACCAGACTGCTGACCAATTGTAAATCCGCCTTTCGGGGTAGCATGGGAGTTTTCGTGAAATCACGATTCCAAAGGCGGGCATGATGCGCTGCATGATTCCGGACTAAAGACAGATGCTCGCAAAATGAAGTCATCACCTTTTCATCCAGCCCGTAAATGCGACTGATTGACTGCCGGTCATGTCGGTATTTGATATTGCCAAACCATTTTGATAGCTGCCCCATGGTCAACAATTCAACCACAGCCCATACCGGCGGCAATGAGTCACTGTATTTATCAACCAGATGCCGGATGAAGTCTTCTTTGCTTCTTTTGATATCCTTTTCCAGGTTATGCAGGCTATTGGCATAAATGACTGGATCCGAAAAAATTTCGGACTTCAAATGAGGGTGCGCAGTCTGGTGATTATGGCTCAGATGATAGGCAAATTGTGTACGCAATGAGACTTCTATTCGCTCAATAGCGTCCATCACCAGCAACCTGAGTTCCCGATCAAAAATATAGAGGTTTAAAATATCGTCAAATGACACGCCATCAGTGAAGCAATGAGAGGTTTGATCCCCCTCAAAAGGCAAACAGTAGGCAGTAAAACGATAATAATTGATCTGCCCAAGGTAAAATTCAGCCTTTGCAGTGTCAGACACTTCCAGATTTCGTTTCTGAAGCTTCTGTACTTGCTCCGCAAAGGTAATAGGAGGTTTGAGATAAGGGGACTTGTGGGCTGGTTTCTTTCCGGAGGAACTCATAGAACCCTTCTATGGCCGATAAGTTATTGGATTTATTGATCCCCAAAAACGAGTAACCCCTCGCGGTGCGCTGATCTAACGGGAAGCGGGAGGGGTATTGTTACGGCAAACTATAGCGTAACTGGCAGCGAAATCAAGTGCGGTTTCATCTGATGACAGCCCTGTTTATAAGGCCGCTGGAGCAATATCAGAAGGACTCTCGCTTGAATGTCGCTTTAATGCTTGGTTTTCCACCCTATTCGCACCCCAGTATTCCTGTTCAATCCTTTTACAATTCGCCCAGAAGTCAGGCGGGTTACGATGGATCAGGTGGGTATAACGACGTAGATTATCCCAAGTCTTATGACCACTGCGTATGGCCACCTCCGGAATACTCATCTTCTGTTCGAAGAAGCGGGAAATACCTTCATGACGGAAAGAGTGAAATCGCAATTCCGGAAATCCAAGCGCCTTGGTTCGCTCTGAAAATTTGGTAGATATCGACTGTGCCTTGTAGGGAAAAATCCGGTCCTCACCCTCGGTTCTTGGCTGCATAGCAATAATTTCGAGGCAGGCCGGACACAGCGGCACTTTCTGGTGATTGCCGTATTTCTTCTTGGGGTCTTTCCTGTCCCGGATAATGACCTCGCCATTTTCCACATCCAGGTCGCTGTAGCGAATATTGCAAATCTCCCCTTCCCTAAATGCACTGTATATGCTGAATAACATCAGATGGTGGTAAGGTACTTTTGCCCTTGGGTTGTTGTACCCCTCCAGAAACTCTTTATAAAGCAGATACACCTGATGCTCTGTTGGGCGTGTATCGTCTTCTTTCGACTTGCCCACCAGCTTCAGCTTCCAAAGCTCTTTCATCAGATCATCGGTAATAAACCGTCTGAAATACAGGCCAACCCGTTTTTGAAAATCCAAAGCACGACGCAACACAGATACATAAAGATGGTTGGTGGCAGACGTTACTTTTTCTAATCGTTCATCCAGAAGATCAATCAACATATCTCCGGTAATTTCTTTCGAGCGTTTCTCAGTTAACCAGCATTTTTGCCAGAATTTGATAGCCTGCATCCCGGTAACTGATCCGGCTCTCTTTCGGAAGTGATTCCATTTTCCGGCAATACGCTTCCAGATACTGATTCAAGGTAATATCACCGGACCTGGATTTGGCAGACTCGTATCGAAGGCTGTCCTGCTCAGCATTCAACGACTGTTCCTGCATTTCTGCTTCAACGGCTTTTGCCCAGGCTCTGCCTGAAGCCTTGTCAGGGAAAGTCAGGCTCTCGGTAGCGGAAAAGTGTTTCTTGCGAACAGTCACCACATAACGATAAACATTACCGTTTTTCCGCTTCCTTTTTTGGCAGGAAATAGTCATACAACAATATCCCTATGTATCATATTATTATTTTCAGGTTGCAATTTAGGTTACAAATAACGTCTTTATATGATACTAAATGATACTTAATCGTTATAAAAGGGATATTTAAAGGCGATAAGAATCAATAAGTTACATAATATACAACTACTGACTCATGATATGTGGTACGAATTTCATAGTGATAATTTGATAATTAAATCAATGAGTTAGAGAAATGACTTGAGATTTAGAGTAACCATTCGCTAAATCCATTATTCAAGCATCAATAGCCCTGTTCAGCTATCCT
>NZ_JAHHPM010000171.1 GCF_024606345.1 Endozoicomonas sp. YOMI1 | reverse complement strand
TCTCTCCTTGGAGCCCTTGTAAACAGCGACTTCCAATTTATTTTCACGGCAAAGAGCACTAAGAAGAGCTTTTCTTTTCCTTTGTGCTCTTTGTGCGCTTTGTGGTTCCAATCGCCGGGTGCCTTAAAACCCACGTATGACAAGGCTTTCACCCTTAAGTCAGTGCCATTGGACTGTACACCGGTCTCTGAAAAAGCGTCTACGGATAACGGAACGCGAACCACGTATCAGGCACCACGCGCTTCAACAATAGTTCTTAGGGTAGACATTAAGGAATTCTTCTTGATAGGACTATTGTTCATTATTCTTTTTAGCTTCTGCGATCGAGTGCAGGCGGGTTGGTTTCCGGGTACCGCGGGTCTTGAATTGGAACCACGAAGCACACGAAGAGCACAAAGAAAAGAAAAAATCTTATCTTATCTTTTCCTTTGTGCTCTTCGTGTGCTTCGTGGTTCAAAAAAAATCAATCACCTTCCTTCAGCAACAACGCCAGCTCACGGGCTAACTCTTTGCGATCAGGCAGGTGAGTTTTATAACGTGAAACAAAAATCTGGTTAGATATCGAGCCAGTAGCATATTCAACCAGTATCTCGTCTTTATCTGCTACAAGAACAATACCAATAGGTTCATGGTCACCCTCGGTATTTTCTTCTTTTTTGAAATAATTGAGATACAGGTTCATCTGCCCGATATCCTGATGGCTGACCTTGCCCAGTTTCAGGTCAATCAGTACAAAACACTTCAGGATGCGGTGGTAAAACAGCAAATCAACATAGTAATGGGTATTATTGAGCGTCACCCGGTATTGCTGGGCAATAAAGGCAAACCCTTTGCCCAACTCCAGGAGGAACTGGGCCAACTTATCAACCAGCTGGTTTTCAAGCTGCTTTTCGCTGTATTGCTTGCGCTCAGGAAGGTTCAGGAATTCAAACACATAAGGATCTTTCACCAGATCCGCTGGAGCGGTTGGCTGATGACCGTCATTGGAGAGCGCTAAAACCCCTTTCTTATCGGTGCTGATAGCCAGCCGTTCAAACAGGCCCGAGTTAATCTGCCGCTTGAGTTCACGTACGGACCAGTTCTCCACAAGGCACTGTTTTTCATAGAAAGACCGGGCCAGGGGCTCAGAAACGCAAAGTAACTCGCAATAGACAGACCAGCCCAATTTTCCAGACAGTGTCTGGATTTTTGGGTAACAGAGATACAATTGCCGCATCTGGTAGATATTGCTTCGGCTGAAGCCTTTGCCATAACGCTGCTTCAGGTCTTTGGACAAAAGATCCAGTAATTGCTTTCCATATTGGGCCGTGTGTTCGCCCTGCTGCTCGAATTCGACAATGTGCCGCCCGATATGCCAATAGGTTTCTACCAGTGCTGCGTTTATTTTTTGCCTGGCTTCTCTGCGCCCGGCCTCCAGTAATTCACCAACACGGGCAAGTAACAAGTCATAGTGTTCCATGTTGCTAGTGTTCCTGACTGTTATCGCTAGTTGCCAGTATTATGGCATGGATAGGGCTATGGGGTGGGAGGGCGCATTGTTTATGAAAAGCCTTAAAAGCTAAGTAGCTTAAAAGCCAAGGTCAGGTATTTCATTGTGCAAATAACTTTTTTATCACCATAAACGGCATTTGTTATGCATGATTCTAACGATAGACATTAAACATCTACCTATTAATTCCAGAAGCAAAAGCTTTGACCCACGAAGCACACGAAGAGCACAAAGGAAAAGAAAAGCTCTTCTTTGTGCTCTTCGTGTGCTTCGTGGTTTCAATTCAAGACCCGCAACACGTAGAAACCAACCCGACTGCACTCGTTCGCAGAAGCTAAAGAAAGAATGGACAATAGTACTATCAGGAAGAATTCCTTAATGTCTACCCTAAGAGGCCGCCTTATAAACCCAAGCATCCTCGATTTATTGTTGCTGAACACGTTCTCTGAAAAAACGCTGCCGAAAGCCAAGGTCAGGTCTTTCATTGTGCAAATAACTTTTTTATCACCATAAACGACATTTGTTATGGAGAGTAGACCGGCGGAACTTCCCCGCCAGTCCCTCGCAGAACGGTACGTGAACCTCTCGATTCATACCGCTCCCATCGGGCAGGT
>NZ_JAHHPM010000170.1 GCF_024606345.1 Endozoicomonas sp. YOMI1 | reverse complement strand
CGACTTCGGCGGGCCTACCGCCATCTTTCCTACAGCTTCCACACATCAGGAGAATATCCTTCAGACTCCATTGGTGTGTGCGGCACACCGTTCTCACAGTCCCCCGTGGGAACGAGGGAGGTGTGTCGTATGGGTATTAGCGCTTTTCTGCACTATGAGGCATTGCATTGTTATCAGTGATTTTCTGAACCAGAGAGTTCTGTGAGCACTGTCTTTTAGCAATCACTCCCCTGCAAGCTTCATACTGCTGATCAGAATTGAACCGGTCTGGATATTCCCACGCCTATCCACATCACTACCCACAGCAACAATATTCCGGTAAATATCTTTCAGGTTGCCAGCAATAGTCACTTCTGACACCGGGAACTGAATTTCGCCATTATCGACCCAGAAGCCACCGGCACCACGGGAATAATCACCGGTTACGGTATTGACCCCCTGTCCCATTAGCTCGGTAACCAGCAGCCCGGTTCCCATCTGTTTCAGCAGCGCATCAAGATCACCCGCATTGCTTTGCACAAACAGGTTGTAAACACCACCGGCGTTGGCGGTACTGTCCATCCCCAGCTTGCGGGCAGAATAGGTGCTTAAAATATAATGCTGCAGCACACCGTCCGTAATAAAGTCCTTGGCATAGGTTGCCAGCCCATCATTATCAAAGCTGGCAGATCCCAGCATGCTTTTCAGCAATGGCTGCTCATGGATACGCATCCATTTTGGGAATACCGGCTTGCCCAGGTGATCCAACAGGAAAGAGGCCTGTCGATAAAGGCTGCCACCACTGATCGCCCCGAGAAAATGGGAAATAAGACCTGAAGCCACCTCCGGTGCAAACAGTACAGGTACTTCGGCAGTACCAACTTTTCGGGCTCCCAGTCTGCGAACCGTGCGTTCTGCCGCTTTCTTACCAACAGCGATCGCTTTTTCCAGCTCGTTAGCATTACGGTTTACTGTGTACCAGTAATCCCGCTGCATCTCATCACCCTGCATGCCAATCAATACAGCACTCAGGCTGTGGCGACTGGAAACATAGCTGCCAATAAACCCATTGCTGTTGCCATAGACACGGCAACCCTGGTGGCTGGAGACACTGGCACCATCGGAATTAACAATTTTATTACTGAAAGAACGTCCGGCATCTTCACATTGCATGGCCAGATCAATCGCCTGCCCGGCATCAATTCCCCAAGGGTGATACAGGTCAAGATCCGGCAACGCATCACCGTCAGCCATTAACACTGAGTCAGCCAGCCCCGCATATGGGTCTTCGGAAGCGTAACGGGCAATATCGCAGGCGGCTTTTACCGTTTCACGGATCGCCTGTGGAGTACTGTCAGAGGTACTGGCAGACCCTTTTCGTTTACCCAGATAGACGGTGATACCCAGTCCCTGGTCACGGTTAAACTCAACCGTTTCAACGTCCCCCATACGGACGCTGGCCGACAGGCCGGCATCCATACTGATGCCCACCTCACAGGCATCCGCTCCCTGTCTGGCGGCCTCTGCCAGAATATCACTGGCCAGTGATTTCAGCCTGGTCTCTTCACTTCGTGGTTCCAGCACTGCATTGGAAGATTCGCCCATGATTGCACCTGATCTGTTTTGTTTATGCCTAGGAGGCTGTCCGAGAATAGCGCCCGTCTAGGCGACCCCGTAGCGAGGACGGC
>NZ_JAHHPM010000169.1 GCF_024606345.1 Endozoicomonas sp. YOMI1 | reverse complement strand
GAAACCTCGGGTGTACATGCATACGCCGGCATCGGAGGGGGGGTGGTTGAAGGAGTAACGGTTGCCAACACCACGGCGGTGGACAGCAAGGTCGAAACCTTGGGTGAACGTGGATACGCCGGTATCGGGGGAGGGCTGGTTTCCCATGGAGCAACGGTTGCCAACACCATAGCGGTGAACAGTACGGTCGAAACCTCGGGTAAATATGCATACGCCGGCATCACAGGAGGGGACGTTCATGATGGAGTAACGGTTACCAACACCACATCGGTGAATAGCTATGTCATCATGAAAAAGGATTTTGGACCTGAATCCAATAAGCAGCTTCTTTGCCAAAAAGCTGACCCACGCGTGTTAACAGCCAATTGCGCTTCGGGAACTGAATTTCTGGATGCGTTGGATTTTTCTTACGGTGATGTTTGCCCGGTAAATGCCGCTACAGCATCAACAGCCGCTACAGCGGTCATTACCACAGGTACCCTTGTGGCAGCGAGCGGGTTGGGGCTTGTCGGCTATTCAAGCTATCAATGGATTACCGGTTACCGGGAGGGGTTGCGTGGTCAGGAGCTGGCGATGAAACCCCTTACTCGTGGTAAAGAACTGGCTGGCGCTGCGGTCAACTCGGTATGGGGTTTATCAGAAGCGCTGAGGCATCCGTTGACTGTTCGCCAGGCTCAACAGCAACCAGCTGCTGAAGCACCAACTGAGACCAGAGCAACAACGCAAGCAATTGAAATAGCGGCACCCAATACCACTGTACACGACAGTGTTTATGAGGATGTTTCCCATCTGACTGCCAAGAGCAGCCCTACCGCTCCAGAACACGGCAATACTTATGAGAACGTCACCCAGCAGAATTCAAATTCACAGAGTATTCAGGGAACCAGAAAACGAATGAACCGGCAGAAAGTTCCAGCAGAACATAGAATACGTGAAATTATTCCAAAAATAGTGACCAAACTTGATAACACAATCATGAGCGCCTCTAAATTTGTAAAAAAAGAAGCAGAAGCATTGCAAGTTAAAAAAAATATATTGGAAAGTAATAGAAAAACACAAAAAACAGAAGATACAATCAAAAGCCTTGAAGCTCGAGAAACAAAATTTGCTGATTTTGAAAAACTACAAGAAGAATATAAAAATAATTGTCAAGAATTAATTTTCACGCTGAATCAATTTGAATCCAGTATCGAAATATATTTTGATGATGAAAAACCGATTCTGGAATCGGAATCTCCCGCACACCCAGAAGCATTCTTGGCTGTTTATAAAAAAGTAGAACCAACTGAGTCGAGCAAAGAGCTCCAAAGTCTCGATCCAACAGATACGAATACGAATGTTCAAGAATCAGTCACAGGAAGCTCTGATAAGAAAGAAGCCTATGATCCATTGGTTGATGCCGAAACAGACTGGCTGCTGCCCAAGGAGGAGAATAGAGAAGCCACTCGCAAAGAGACAAAAAAAGCCAGAAAAAATCATCCCCCCCCAAAAAAATACAAGGCGATATAACCCCGAAACAGCTTGACAGAGCAAAACAACCGAGCTTGTTGTATACACAGTCAGTAGCAAGCAATAAAACAGATCACATGGATGATCATGCTAAGGCCGTTGATAAAATGGATGGCAATAATCCATCGGTGAGTAGCCGTTATGCTGAAGTACATCAATATGATAATGACGCTAACAGTGCCTCAGGCATACATCAAGAA
>NZ_JAHHPM010000168.1 GCF_024606345.1 Endozoicomonas sp. YOMI1 | reverse complement strand
CCAGTGAGTGATCAATGGCCCGCTATTCAGAAGAGTTCAAAGAGTCCATCATTCAAAAGATGATGCCACCCAATAATGACTGGTTTGAAAATTATTATGCACTAAAAATTTCAACACACTACACTAGCTCCTGCATCCATGCAGTCGTGCGGCGTTATAACTCCGGTCACATAGCCAGAAATATACGATTCCATTTGGCGAACTACTTATCTGATCAGTCCTTTGACATCAGGGTTCAGGAAAATATCAATCGGGGTGGTGAAAGTGGGGTCCGCTATAGAGTCAGCGGCATGCAAAGAGGATAGAGCAATGTCTGGCGTTTTTTCCGCACATGAAGCCATCATGGAAATGTTAGTTCTGCAATCTGAACGGGATACTGCAAAGGGCCTGAAAACGGCAATCCTGGTATCAGGGTACCCGGGGTCACCACTGAGCGAAGTGGATTCGGCGCTGAGGAAAAACCATGAAAGACTTCAACGTCACCGGATTCATTATCTGCCAGGTGTTAACGAGGAACTGAGTGCTACCGCTTTGATGGGCTCCCAGATGGCGGCCCTGTACCCGGGAAATGATTATGATGGGATCCTGGGGCTGTGGTTTGGGAAGTCTCCCGGTGCCGATCGCTCCGGTGATGCCTTCAGGCACGGAAACTACGCCGGTGTCAGCGAATACGGAGGCGTTCTGGTTCTGGTGGGAGATGATGCCACCTGCTCATCATCGGCACTGCCTTCATGTTCAATTATTACCTTATATGACAATTGTATGCCGGTATTGTGTCCGGGAAATCTCCGGGAACTGATTGAATTTGGACTTTTCGGCTTCGAGCTGTCCCGTTATTCCGGTCTCTGGGTTGGGATAAAAGTGTCGTCTGTTATCGGTGGCTTAAGCGAAACCCTGGATTTTTCCATGCCTTTTCCGGTTATCAGCAAACCAGAGCCCGGAAACCCTGAACAGCAATTGGTACCGAGAGTCACATCCAAATTGTTGCCTCCCTGGACCATGCGTGTGGAACGTGACATTTATACTCATCGCGAAGCGAATGCCATCGCTATGGCGGCGGTCAACGGCCTGAACCCTATCACTTGCTGTGATGAAGAAAAGGCCAGGTTGGGCATCCTGGCTGCCGGGGAAATCTACTATCACCTGATGGCCGCGTTTGCACTACTTGGCCTGAAGCAACAGGATCTCCAACAGTACGACATTCGGCTGCTAAAGTTGGGTATGGTCTATCCATTGGATCCGGACATCATTATTCGCTTTACCAATGGCCTGGAACGACTTGTAGTGATTGAAGAGAAACGGGGGTTTATTGAGTCAGGGGTTAAGTCCATTCTTTATTCCGAGTCAAATAGCCCTGTCGTTTGTGGTAAGCAGGATGAATACGGAGCCTATCTATTTCCCCCCTGGGGAGGGCTGGATGCAGAAACTATTGCCGTTGCCCTTGAACCCTACCTGCAGTTATGGAGTACCGCCAATACCTGGCTATCGCCTGTCGTGAGGTCGGATTATGTCGGGCAGGGGCCACAGAGATTACCCCATTTTTGTCCGGGTTGCCCCCACAGCCGTTCTACCCGGTTGCCTGCAGATGCCCTGACTGGCCTCGGTGTTGGTTGTCATGGTATCCAGGCCTTGCATTCAAACGACATTGGAAGTATGACCCAGATGGGAGGAGAGGGTGTCCAGCTGGTTGGTATGTCTCCATTTCTGAATATGCCGCACCAGTTCCAGAATATAGGCGATGGTACGTTTTTTCACTCTGGTTCCCTGGCGATAAGACAGGCCGTTGTGGCCAATAGCAATATTACCTTCAAGCTGCTTTATAACAGCACTATCGCCATGACAGACAGTCCGTTGCCGAAAGAAAATATCTCGACCCCTGTGCTGGTCATGATGCTCTATGCTGAGGGAGTCAGGCAAGTAGCAGTGGTCAGTGATGATATCCGGCGCTATCAGGACAAGCTGGATCAACGAACAATGGTTGGAATGGCTGACGATCTGGATACTGTCCAGACTCGGTTAAGTCGTATCAAGGGGGTTACGGTGCTTATTTATGATCGTACCTGTGCCCTGGCCAGTCGAAGAGATCGGCAAAACAATAACACGCCGCTGGACTATGTATATATTAACCAGCAGTTGTGTGAAGGCTGCGACCAGTGTGTTCTTGAGTCAGGTTGTCTTAGCCTGCTGCCGGAGGACACTGAATTTGGCCGGAAACTGAAAGTGGATCAGGCCAGCTGTAACCACGACCTGGCCTGCATAAAAGCGCTTTGCCCTGCATTGGTGACCATTAAAAATGGTCGTCGAACGACGTTTACAACTTCGCCCCTGACCCGTGATATCCAGATTGCTCTGCCCGATCCCATAGCAAAAACCGGTACCACCAACCTGTATATTACCGGCATGGGAGGCACCGGGGTGACCACCATGGGGCAAATTCTGGCCAGCGCCGCATCGGCCGATGGTAAATTCGTCTCTCTGGTCAATAAGAAGGGGCTAAGCCAGAGGGCAGGAGTGGTTGGCTCACATTTGAAGATTTCCGAGGCTCCCGATATCAGCAGCCCAATCATTGTTCCGGGCAGTGCGGACGCTTATATTGTGCTGGATGTATGGTCTGCTTTAGAGGCTGACTCATTAAAGTTGACCTGCGTTGACAAGACCGTTGCCGTGATATCTACGGCCAGGTTTTCATCGCTTAATTTACACAACAATGTATTGATAGATAAAATGACGATTGCTGATGCTGTGGATGCCATACAGGAAAACACTGATCGAGAGCGTAATGTCTGTTTCGATTTTTGTGAACTGGCTGAGCTGGCATTTAACCGGAGAGAGTTGGCAAATGTTATTATTCTTGGGACTGCATACCAGCGGGGAATTATCCCATTAGCCAGATCATCCCTGGAATCGGCTATTGTTGAGGCCCTCGGTGATGGTATTGCTGTCCGACAGGCATTTTTGCTCGGGCGAAAGTTGTGTCTTGACCCGGATGCACTATTCAAATCGGTTGCATCTGTGAAGGGTACAGCCAGCAATATTTATGACCGCTTCTTGTTGCGTATCAGGGAGTTGGAAGATTATCAGGATATTCACTACGCCAAAAAATATCAGGATTTTGTGCGCCGAGTGTTGGCTGTTGATGAATCAATGGGGCACACGGAACTCAGTACGGCGGTGATTCTGAATTTATACCAATTGATGGCCAGCAAGGACGAATATGAAGTGGCCCGTCTTTACCTTAAACCAGACTTTCAGACTGGGGTGAAGCGTATGTTTGGCCACAATGCAGCACTTTCCTACCACTTTGCCCTGCCCTTTAGCCAAAAGAAATTCCAACTGCCATCATGGGGTAAATGGTTCCTTAAATTACTAAGATATTGTCGTTTTTTGCGAGATTCCCGGTTTGATATTTTTGCCTATAGCAACATTCGCAAACTGGAAAAAGAGGCACTGGCGCAGTATCAGTCGGTTATTAACCGACATTTAGACTTTATCACCCACGACAACTATAAGGTTATGGTCGAATTCGCCCAATTACCTGAACAGATTCGGGGGTATGGCCAGGTAAAAATAAACACCATCACCGCATTCCTGAAGAAAGCGGAACGTCTTGGGTTTGTCAGTCGAGAAAGAATACCGACACGACACTGGGGCTCCTACTAGATGGATAACAGGAAAATAATATATTTTTAATTGATTATCTGACAGTAATTAATAGGTGACTTATATTGGAGTGTCGTTGTTTAGGGAAAAGGCAAACTGGAAGATACCACTGATTCTTGTGCCAACCGTGGTGTGAATTTTCCTTCCATTTCCCTTGGTTAATAACGGGCATCGGAGATATGTTTAATGCGTGGGTTTCTCAATGGTCAGTTTTCTGCCGGTTTGGTCGCCATGGGGGGGTATCTGCCTGGTAAAAACATCAGGGAAAGGGACGCTTACCAGTTGCCCGCCTATCTTGCGGAGCAGACTCGCCTGCACCATGATTATTTAAAACCCATCTCGGAAAATGGCTTGCTGCCGGGAACCGTAGAAACGAATTATGACGGGTGGCAAAGTCAGCCATGGTACAAGGCGTGGTTTGATCGTCTGCCGGATAAAAAGAGGAGTAATCCGTTTGAAGGGATTGAAACTCGTTGCCGGGTACCGGTAGACCCAGAATCCAGAGCTAACGCTATCCGGCCCCATCTGATGCTATCTTCTGATGCCGAGACTCTAGCCGGTGCGCTTGCTCTCTATAATGCAGGAATGGATCAGAGCATGGTTGACTTGCTGATGGTCAGTTCCCTTGTGCCGGACCGGCATGTTCCCCTGAATGCTTCACTGGTTCAACATAAACTCAAGCTGCCCAACGCTGGTGCCTATAACATTGATACCTGTTGTTCCTCGTTTATTACTATGCTGGAAATGGCAGTACTCTACGTGCGTTGTGGTTTGAAGCGCAATGTGATGATTATTGGCAGTTCTATTGATTCACATATTAGCGATAAATCCAATTACTACAGTCCGAATACCGGCGATGCGGCTGTCGCCGGTATTGTATCCAGGGTGGACGATGGATACGGGTATATTAGCTCACACTCAATCAGCCAGGGAGTTCGCCATGCTGCCATTGTCTTTCAGCGTCGTAGGCCCAAGCTGTCTGCTATTACCTCGCAGGGGCCCGATTTTGAACAGGAATTTGTTACCTTCAACGACCCGTCACTCTGCAAGGAAATTGCCGAAAATAGCCGGGATGACATAGTGAATGTTGTTGATGGAGCCTTAGGCAAGGCCGACTACAGCCGTGAGGATATTGATTTTCTTGTTGCCCATCAACCTGTTCACTGGGCGGGCAATGCCTGGCGAGAGGCGCTCGGTGTTCCTGCCGGTAAATACCATGAAACATTCCGGCACTACGGGAATATCGCCGTTGCGTCGGTAGCTGTTAATCTCCTGGATGCGCTGGAAAAAGGTAAAGTGAATTGCGGAGATAATGTTTTGATGGTGTCGTCAGGTGTCGGTGAAAACCATGGCGCTTTATTGCAAAAAATCTCACCCCGTCTTTTGCAAGTCAATGGTTTGTGAGCATCGCATTGTTAATCAACTTGATGCTGGATGAAAGCGGAGATATTTATGGCTGTTAATATCCTTGGTGTTGGTGCCTATTTACCAGAGAATACTGTCAGTAATAATGAGTTCGATTACAAATCCAGGGGTGTGACTGATGAGTGGCTGCTAAGCGCGGGAATCAAAAACAGGCGATTTGCCGGTAGTCATACTGATTATATTGATCTGGCTTACCATGCATCGCTCAGAGCCATTACACAGGCGGGCCTATCTGTTGACAATATTGGCTTACTGATTTTGGTTGCCAGCACTATTAATGCCGAATGCATTATTCCGACAGGTATCGCTGAATTAAAAGATAGGCTGAAACTCGGAAATTGCCTATATCTGCATATGCTGGAATCTTGTAATGGTGTCATCCAGGCAATGGAGTTTGGGGCTTATGCAATCGAATCCGGACAGACTGACAATGTATTGATTGTCTCCAGTGAGACATTTTCCAAACTACAGGACGATACATCTGAAGCATCCATGAAAATTACTATGAGTATGGGGGATGGCGCAGGAGCGATTATTTTAGGCGTAGATGGTCAACAAAATGGCCGGATCGCAGCACATATCATCAGTGATTCCAGGTTTCAAAGTGGCCTGGTCATGCAGGTTAATGAAAACATTAAAGACAATAGGGCCAGCAGTAAAATCAGTTTCAGGTTAAGAGAATTGATGTCGATGCCTAAACCCCTTAAGCCTGAAGGTGTTTTTGATAAGCTAAAGATTTTATCGACTGAAATGATATCGGATGTAATAAATAAGGCGTTGGCAAAATCAGGTTTGAGTGATAATGAGATTGATTTTTTTATTCTCCATCAACCAAATAGAGTATTTCTTGAATCCTGGAAGGAAGCGCTGGGTATTCAGCAGAATAAGACGGTTGATACTTTAGAAGAATATGGAAATGTATCCTCCGCTTCGGTATTGATCAACCTGACGATGGCTTGTCAGCTAAATAAGATACATTCAGGTGATACCATAGTGATGGCTTCTGTGGGGGAAAATAGTGCGGGTTGCAGTATCTGGACATGGAGTAATGATAAAAAGCCTGAAAATTATTTACTTAACGAACAGCCAGAGACGTTTGCAGGGCAGTTAATTAACTCAAGAAATTATACGACTAATGAATTGCGGGAAAGATTTATATTGCCTGACTCGGAAGTTGCCCGTAAGCCCGGTGATTTTTTCACTCAGTATGTTGCTAATATGGCGGTTTTTGAACAGGTTTCCGCTGTTGATGCATTTGAATATGTCAGCGATATCAGGAACCTGGAAGAGTGGACGATGTCCATACAAAATCTGCGGATTGCCAAAGATGATATCTATGAGGGAGATGAGTCATTGGCACCTGCTGGCAAGGTCTTTTTACGTTGTCTTGTTTGCAGGGAAGAGTATCGAATCAATTGGCTGGTAGGGCATGACAATCCTGATGATCTCTGGATGGATTACCAGTGTCAGTTGTTGGATGCTCAACCGTTGCTTGGAAGGCCTGGTTCTGTCTTGTTATGGATAACTTATGGCCATGCCCGTTATTTAAATGATCCTTTGTATGCAAAAGCGTTTGGCTTAATGTATAGCGCCCATAATATTGAGATTAATAATTTAAAGAAAATTCTCGAAGATAGATATGCTAAATAATCAAGAAGTATCCTAGGTTGTCACGGTAGAACCTATGCGAGTCGCCCCGGAATAGCCGGGGGTGTTACCTGTGTTAATTAATTCAGGAGGCTACAGGCGTTATGAGTATTCCAGATAAACGTGGAAGCGTCGTTCTTATCACTGGCGGTACATCAGGAATAGGAAGGGCAACAGCCCTTGCTTTTGCCAGAAACAAGTCAACGGTGCTGGTCTGTGGCAGGCATGAGGATGCCGGGGAACAAACTGTTGATGCCATTCGTCGTCTGGGCGGTAACGGAATGTTTATTCGGGCGGATATTTCCGATCCGGATGAGGTTCGGTCGATGTTTGCTGTTATCCGTGACCAGTACGGTACACTCGACTGTGCATTCAATAATGCTGGCAACTATTGTATTCCCAAGCCGCTGACAGATACCTCCACGGCAAGCTGGAATGCAACTATTGCTACGCATCTGACCGGAACCTGGCTTTGCATGAAACATGAATTGGTCATGATGAGCGCCTGTAGACGGGGTGTGATTATCAATATGTCATCAGTGGCAGGCTTGGTGGGGACATCGGGGTTGTCCGCTTATACCGCTGCCAAACATGGAGTGATTGGTTTAACAAAAGTGGCGGCACTGGAATATGCCACAGAGGGAATTCGGGTCAATGCACTGGCCCCGGGTGGGATCTTGACCAATGTTACGGCCTCGTTGTCAGATGAATGTCGTCAAGCCCTGGCCGACTTTCATCCGCTAAAGAGACTTGGAATGCCTGATGAGGTCGCGAATGCGGTGGTGTGGTTATGCTCAGATGAGGCATCGTTCATTACTGGCAACATCTTTACTATTGATGGCGGCGTTACTGCCGGTTATACACCCTTGTAGTTGCGCAGGCATTTTGCCATTAAGGGTTTTAATAGCTCAGCATTAACAGTTTTTTGCCAATTTTATTTTGTATGCTGTGGCAATGATGTTGCCATAGCTTGTCAGATACACAAGCGTAATCTTCTTCAGATAAGGCAGTTTCCAGTTGTGACAGTGCATGATGAATAGCGATCGATTCCGAGAATGGGTTCGCTAATAAATCTTTCAGCTCTGAACGCTGACGGAAAGTGTTGATCTGATGATAAATGCTGACAATATCCCCGGGATGACAAGCTCTGGTTATAGTCATCACCGGTTCTGAAGTTGTCTTGTCCTCCTGCATATTGGTATATACCTGGTCTGCAATAACACAAAGCCGTAAATTACCAAGGAGTTTCAAATCCTGAAAGCTCAGTTCACCTTGTTTAACCGGGAATTCATAACCTTTCAGTGTACCTATTGGATCATTAACGGATGAATATAGCAACGATTGGCCAAGTCTTAGAAAATAAAGAGCTGAAAGAGGAACGCTATAAATATCAGTAACAGAAAACTGCATAGTATGCGCTATGGTTTTATGGCCGTTTTCATCCAAAAAGTTATAAATAGCTATCGCCATCAGGCAAATATGGTTTCTGTACGATTGGTCAAGCTTGCTATTGTTGGCAAGATTATAAATTTCCTGAATAAATGCAGTCGTGTATTTTTTCAAATTTTTATAATAAATTGCTTCCATTGCTAAAACATTAGGATTTTTTAATCGATTAATCTGATGTCTGGTCAACAAAGCCGATATTTTTGTTTTATCCATGTTGGATAGCAACACCATTTCACTGAATTCTTCCAGCTTGTTAACGCTATCCTTACTATACATGTCGTCTAATTCAGAAGGCTTGATAAGACGCTTTGCCAGATCCTTGAAAAGTACACCAGCTACGCCATCTGACCGGGGATCAATTTTCAGGTTGTCCTGTTGCAGATCGCCGTGGTCAAGTACAGATGCGGATCTTTCCCCAAACGCTGCACTCTTGGCAGCAGCCGTATTAAGTGAAGCATCTTGCTGGTTGTTATGACCAGGGATGAAGTTAGCTAATGTCGATGACAACTCTGAAAAATTATCCATTACCGATACACAACCGTCATTCAGCACCTATATAAAGTTTGACATCCTCCCACCACTAAACGGATGGCCGCCTCACCGCTTGCGATTATAGTGGGGGATTCCTTCTGCAAGACGCCCATGCCCGAGCGCAGTTTTCCCCTTACCAGTAACGGGGAAAACCTTATTCGACAATCTGTTCTACTTTTCAGATTGCTTAATAGCCGGTGACAGTCATGCCTGAAGAAGAGTTTATCATTAATGTCTTTTGCCTGATTGATGATTTATTCCAATGGAAACATCCCCCAGGACTTCAGCAAGACTGGACCGGGAAAGCTGCCCCTGCAACTGTCCATCGTCATCAACAACGGGCAGGGGAAAGTCGGTGTCCAGGGTATCGGGAATAACGGACTCCAGTATTGAGTCTGCCTGAATAGCCGGAACCGTCTCAATCAATATCGAGGTGACCTTCTTGTGATTCCCCTTTTGCACGGCCTGCTCAAGGGTCTGCTGAAGAATAATGCCCTGATAGCCATCATCATTAACGTAATAGCCAAAGTCCTCAGAAGTCTTTTTCATCTGACTCAAGGCTTCATCAATGGTTTCCGCCGTAATTCGACAGGCCGGAGGTTTCATCACCGTTTCTACCGTCAATGCCCGGGCCCGGTTGACATCCTTAACAAACGCTTCCACATAATCCGTGGCCGGATTCAACAGGATATCCTCCGGAGCCCCCTGCTGGACCAGCTCACCATCTTTCAAAATGGCAATGCGATGATCCGCCCAGCCTCAACGCTTCATCCAGGTCATGGGTAATAAAAACAATGGTTTTCTGAAGTTTACTCTGCAACCCGATCAACTGATCCTGCATCTCACTGCGAATCTCCCCCTCAGTGGGGTCGATCAATCGATTAAAATGGCGAATCAAGGTGGACTTACCGGATCCGGAAAGCCCCATAATCACAAAAATCTCACCCGCTTTGACGTCCAGGTTGATATCCCTGAGTCCCAGCGTATGCCCGGTATCCGCCAGAATCTGATCCTTGGATTCCCCCCGATGAACCCGTGACATTACCTTTTCAGGCTGTTTCCCGAATAATTTGTACAGGCCACGAATCTGGATCAGAGGCTTTTTCTTGTGACTATTATGCATGCTCAGCGCCTCCCAGATGTTTCTGGGTTCTGCGGGCATAAGCCTGGGAAACCCGGTCAAAGATGATCGCCAGCGCAACAATGGCAAGACCATTCAACAGCCCCAGGGTGAAATACTGGTTGGTAATGGATTTCAGTACTGGCTGCCCCAGCCCTTTGACGCCAATCATGGAGGCAATCACCACCATGGCCAGCGCCATCATGATGGTCTGGTTAATACCGGCCATAATGGCAGGCATTGCCAGTGGCAGCTGAACCCCCCAAAACCTTTGCCACGGGCTGGCGCCATAAGCGGTAGCCGCTTCCAACACCTCTTTATCCACCAGACGAATCCCCAGATTGGTCAGTCGAATGACTGGCGGAATGGCATAAATAACCACCGCGATCACACCGGGAATCTTGCCAATCCCCAGCAACATCACCACAGGAATCAGATAAACAAATGCCGGCATGGTCTGCATGATATCCAGCATCGGCGTCACCAGCTTCTGAACCCGGTCGGAACGGGCCATGGCAATACCGATAGGAATTCCCAACACCAGGGAGAGCAAGGTACATACCGTGATAACACTCAGGGTTCTCATGGTATTTTCCCACATACCAAAATAACCAATGGCGAGCAGGGAACAGACAACACCGAGGCACAGCTTCCAGGAACGGCTGGCGACAAAGGCCAAACCAGTGATAACTGCCAGTACCAACCACCAGGGAGAGCTGATTAACAGGTTTTCAAACCAGACAAGAAAAGAAAGTAAAAGGTCAAAAAAAGACTCAATCAAATCGCCATATTCACGGGAAAATTCCCGGTAGGCGCCATCCAGAGTCTTCCGCAAAGCGATCAGGTCACTGCGATCCATATCCGGAAACTCAGTCACGCTGATGGCTCACGTTGATCAATTTATCCTCCAGAATGTCTTTGGCTGTAATGTGGAGCTGGTACCCGGCGACACCATGGCGACAGGAACCTCGATGGTCGAAAAAGGAGAGCCGGATATCGCTCCGGAAATGTGGAGTAACTCCATGAGGCAGGCTTTTGATAAAGGCGTTGAGGAAAAGCGTCTTCGCTATGCTGGCAATTCGCTCTCAGAAGGTGGAGAGGAAGGGTTCTGGGTGCCGAAATATATGGTAGAAAAAGACCCCGGCCTGAAAACCATCAAGGGTATTAAAAAGAAATCAGCCATCTTCAAGCATCCGGAGGATTCAAACCTGTCCGCCTTTTACGGTTGTCCAGCCGGCTGGAACTGCCAGATTAATTCTGGCAATTTGTTCAGGGCGCTGGAGCTCGAAGAATTTCTGCTCCAGCCGGTTATCTACCATAAACAAGCAAAAATTTTTAAGCCCATTTTCCAGCGCCCAGCACTTAACAGTACTTTCCCGGATATCGACTGGGGAACTAACTTACACTTCTAATGATTAGATTTCAAATTACTTTCGCCACTCCCCCAGAGAAAAAGACCAAAAATCAAACAGCTAAGATTCTGTCCCGGCAATATCCAAAAGCGGCGCGGCATCAATGGATTCGGCATCCATCATGGCTGCAACCCGTTGCAAAGACGACAGAACCTGTGTTTTCTCCCAAGGCTCCAGAGCCTCAAAACGCTCAATAAACTGTTCATGCAATAGCGCCGGTGCGGTTGCCAATACAGAGCGTCCGAGCTCAGTCAACCGTGCGTTAACAATTCGTTTATCACTGACACTTCGGACTCTCTCAAGATACTGCCGCTCTTCCAGCCGATTCAAAATGGTGGTTACTGTCGCCTGACTCAGGGAGACATCCTGGGAAATCCGCTTAACCGTCACATCACCGAGATCGCTAATTGCCTTCAGCACCATGATCTGGGGCGTTGTCAGGCCACAGGCTTTGATCATGCGTTTTGAGTGCAGATCCGTTGCACGTATTATGCGCCTTAGAGAAATAAGCACGTCAGTCCAGTAGCACGGTTCAGTCATACAATTTACTCATCGAAGAGGTTTAGAAAACAGACGTGTTTCTTTGCCACAAAACAAACAGCAAAACAAACACAATTTGATCTCAAATAGTTTGAACTGTAATATATTTCACCTAGACTCCTAATTAAAGTTGTAAACAGGATCCTCTTCATGTTAATCCCCTCAGAACGTTGACGGGCTTCTTGCACATAGCTCCAAACCCAAACGATCAAATTGATTTTGACTATTCAGCAAGAGCCAGCAACATGCCCCAACCTGAAATCTCAATGCCTTCCAGGGAAACCATCAACCCTCCCGTATTTTTTGGTTCAGCCATTTTAATACTTGTATTGGTGTGCTATACGGTTTTTTTCCCTGAAGATGCCAATAGCCGCTTTAATCACCTCCAGTCCAGCATCATGACCAACGCCAGCTGGTTTTATGTCATGGCCGTGGCCCTGATCCTTCTGTGCGTCGCCTTTCTGGGGCTATCCCGATATGGTGATATAAAACTGGGTCCCGATCATGCTGAACCCTCATTCAGCTTTGGCTCCTGGTTTGCCATGCTCTTTTCTGCCGGCATGGGCATTGGCCTGATGTTTTTCGGTGTCGCCGAGCCGGTTATGCACTTCCTTTCACCACCACTGGGTGAACCAGGCACTGTGGAAGCCGCCAAAGAAGCCATGAAGCTCACTTTTTTTCACTGGGGTCTTCATGCCTGGGCGATTTATGCCATAGTAGCCCTGATTCTGGCCTTTTTTGGTTACCGGCATAACTTGCCGCTGACTCTCCGTTCCGCCCTTTACCCCATCATCGGTGACCGTATTTATGGCATTCCCGGTCATACCATTGATGTATTTGCCATATTAGGCACTATTTTTGGTGTTGCGACAGCGCTGGGTTACGGGGTTTTGCAGGTTAACTCGGGGCTGAACTACCTTTTTGGTATCGTCATCAGTACACAGACACAGGTTATTCTGATTGTGGTCATCACAGCACTGGCTACCATTTCTGTAGCGACAGGCCTTGATAAAGGCATCCGACGCCTGTCAGAAGCAAACCTGCTACTGGCACTGATGCTGTTAGTGATGGTGGTAC
Source organism: Endozoicomonas sp. YOMI1 (assembly GCF_024606345.1). GTDB lineage: Bacteria > Pseudomonadota > Gammaproteobacteria > Pseudomonadales > Endozoicomonadaceae > Endozoicomonas. The sequence goes on along the minus strand of NZ_JAHHPM010000168.1, from coordinate 2,062 downwards.
TGCTCGGACCAACCGTCCTGTTGTTGCAGATGTTCGTGCAAAATACCGGTGGTTACCTGTCTGACATCGTCGGTAAAACCTTCAATCTCTACGCCTATGAGCCCACCGATTGGCTTGGCGGCTGGACGTTATTCTATTGGGCCTGGTGGCTCTCCTGGTCACCTTTTGTCGGTATGTTTATTGCCCGTATTTCCAAGGGCAGAACCATCCGTGAGTTTGTTACCGGCGTTCTGTTCGTACCAACGGGCCTGACACTGATCTGGATGACCGCTTTTGGCAATACCGCTATCGATATGATATTGAACCAGGGAATGGCCGGTTTGGGGCAGGCCGTAGAAACGGATGTACCCATCGCGCTGTTCAAGTTTCTGGAATATTTCCCGTTCTCAAATGTGCTCTCAATGATCGCCATTGCCATGATCGTCATCTTTTTTGTCACTTCCTCTGACTCCAGTGCCATGGTTGTCGATATGCTGGCCTCCGGAGGCAACAGTAAAACGCCAATCTGGCAGCGGGTGTTCTGGTCCAGCCTGATTGGTGTGGTAGCCATGGTACTGTTATTGGCCGGTGGCCTTAAGGCCCTGCAAACCGTGACCATAGCCTCTGCACTGCCTTTTTCCATCGTACTGTTGGTGTCGGCTTATGGCTTACTGAAAGCGCTTGCTGTTGATGCTGCCAAGAGAGCCAGCCTGGAAAGAACCACACTCACTCCCAAAGTCGGTCATAAAACGATTCCCTGGCAGAACCGGCTGGCGACGATGGTCAGCTTTCCCCGACGGGCCCATGTCAATCGCTTTATTCAGGGTGTTGTTCTCCCTGCTATGGAGTCCGTCGCATCAGAACTCAGCAAACAGGGTGTAGAAAGCACGATTCAGCTGGATACCGAAAAACAGATACCCAGTCTGGTGGTACTCCACGGCGATGAAGTGGACTTCTTTTACAAAGTGACTCCCCGTTCTTACCTTCAGCCCAGTTTTATGCTGGACGAAGAAGATGAAGAAGAACGCAAATACTTCCGTGCAGAAGTTTTCCTGAGAGAAGGCGGTCAGGGTTACGACATTATGGGCTGGACCAGTGATCAGGTCATTGGTGATATTATCGATCAGTATGAAAAGCACATGCATTTCCTGCACATGGTTCGATAAATGCATTTGGCAAGTCTTTAAGTTCACTATTTAATGTATGGGTAGACAAAGTCAAACTGCTGCCCTGTCAGATTAATAGTCACTTTTGAATTGTATGAGGCATCGTAACGTTCCATCCAACCATCAGCAGTAATGTGGTAATTGTTCTTACTGCCAGCCCTGCTCAGATGCCCGGCAAGATTCCCGGTTAAGGTTTTCCCGTACACATTAATCCCTTTAAAGAAAAAGCTGAAATTAACCCCACTGCAAACATTCACCAGATCGGCATTACTGCTATAGGGGATCACTACATACTGCTCTTCGCGCCCCCCCTTTGGCTTAAGCCTGAGTCTCATTACCATTATGCCCGCGTTGCTGACATGCAGATAAATCACCAGTTCAGACAGCCATATTTTTTCAGTTTTGGAAATACTGTAAGCATCAAACCGATAAGTTCCGGCTGGTAATTGACAGGCAGTAACGGATGATAAGTCAGGGTACATCGGCGGTGTATAGGCAGGAGCGGGCTCTGTTCTATAACCACGATATAAGTAATCCGGCGAGGGTGGGTATAATGGCCCTTCCGGATGAGGATGGGCTGGAACGTCAGGATAAGGTGGAGTGTTAAACAGTTCAATACCAATCGGTTTACCAAAGACAAGCGATGGTAATAAAAGGATGATAAATTTATACAGTTTCATAACATCACAACCATAACATTAAGAAATTATTCTTCCGATGTAAACGTTCTGCGTCATCGTAACGGTCATTATCTATTGCCCGCTCCAGAGCTCCACTCAATTTGCCCTGGACTTCGTCCGTCAGCGTTGTCCCAGTGCCCACAATGATGCCTATCAAGTGCTCTGCGTCATCGTAGCGGTCGTTAGCAAAATCGTCGTAAACCCTCGCCCAATCGGGCCGGGCCGCGCAGGCGGGGA
>NZ_JAHHPM010000167.1 GCF_024606345.1 Endozoicomonas sp. YOMI1 | reverse complement strand
GCACAATACATGAGGCCAGAGTCCACGCCCTTCGACAAGCTCAGGACGAACGTAGGTTTGAAACTCAGAAATGTGCAAATTATTCCGGTGCAATTCCTAAGAGAGGCTAAAAGGCAACGCGTTCATCCGCGCGGTGCTGGTCGCCCCTTAATTCAGTGACACTGGTGAAATCCTTCAGCACATCACTGACATGAGCTTCTGGCAACGGAGACTGGCCGGATTTATACACATCCAGCACACCAATGCGTCGGGCGATCATCATGCGGCTGACTTCTTTCTTGGCCAAGCTGATGACAACAGTGCTATTACCACCAGAGGATGCTGGTGCATTCACTTCCAATACACGACATTTTTTTAATAAAGGCGTTACGCTTAAACCTTCGAATGAATTGAGGTTGTTTCCTTCAGCCAGATTCTCATCCACCGATGCGATCAACATCACATCCACATAATCTCCGGGAGCGATCATGGTCACCATGGCATCATGGCCTTCAAAGGAAATAGGGTATGGCACCCTATTGGGGCCCAGCAGCAGCTCCATATATTCTGGCTGACCCGGCAGCAATAACTGGTTTTCAGCGATAATAGTGCCCTGGGCGAAGTCGATTCCGGCTACAGCGCCTTCCTGCATCTCAAATCTTGCTTCACCCGTGACGCCCGCTTCTCTGGCGGTTTCTGTTAATACCGACGTCGCCTTAAGCACCACCGGGTTGATTTTTTCACCCTTTTTCACCGGATGATTGGTGATCCATACTTCGGTCATTGCCGGTACCGGAGGTGCTTCCACCACCTGAGTCTCTACCTCTTTGTTCATGCTGGTCAGCAGGCCATAGACCCCCGTTGCGCCTAATATAAATGCGACTGCCAGTAATATTCGACGATCCATAAGGCCTCCAACATCCTAAAATGAACTCAACCAGACTCCACCCAAACCGGCGATTGCCACCGGCACACCATAGGGGAGACCTCTCTCTCTGACTTGTTTCATCCGACCACCGAGCCAGCCATAGCCCAGGTAACCCAATGCCATCACACCGCCCATAAAAGCCATCAAAACCAATACCGGCAGCCACCAGCCCGTGCTAATGGCAGGTAAAAACGCCAGCATTAATTTGATATCGCCACCGGCAAAAAAGCCAAAACCAAACAACAGCAGCCCGATAATGGTGGCAATCAATAAGGGAACAGGTGCGACCGCGGTAAAGCCGGTACTGGCCAGAGAGAGAATAAATACCGCCAGTACCTGATAATTATTGATGCGTCGTTGAGTTATATCGGTTATCAGGATTGAAACAACGATGATGGTTAGTAGAAATGGCCACATAATGCTGAGCCGATTTTATCGGTAAATCAAATACCCGCCCCAAAGGGCGGGGTATGAAGCTAGTCAGCTAAGAAGTTCGACGTAAGCGGCGGGAAATATTAATATTAAAGATCTATTATCCCATTTGCTGAACTCCCTATGACTCTCCTGAACCCCAAGCGGAGGTAGGAATGCGTTATTATCCTATTGCTTTAGTAACCTTTGCAAAAGCGGCTTTAATAGCAGCAGCTAAGCCTGTAGCATCACCGGAAGAAAACAAAACGGCAACAACTCCAGCAATACCTGCAGCCACAAGCGCATATTCAATAGCGGTAACTCCGCGCTGGTCTTTTCTCAGAGAGCTTAAAAAAAGACTACTTTCAACATAGAGTTTAGTTAACATGACTTTCTCCTTGTTACCGTTACTACTGCCGACACAACAGTAAGCGTACTAAGTTGTTCTTTTATCCTGATCAGATCAGCTTCAGCTATTTCATCGCAGATGACTTGTATGCTAAATCTGGCTCAGAGTGTAAAAACTTGGGCAAACCACCTGGCTAATGCAAAATGGCTCTCAAATCATGGGTGGATAATTACGCAAACTGGCCAAAAATAATATTGATTCAGATCAAAAAAAGCAACTATTTTGCGAAATACATCACATTTTTTACACATTCCTGAATTAAGCGACAATTTATGTTTACTATTTGAACACCCTGATTCGGATTACACTTACTTCAACGTATAATGACTAGTATAAATAACTACCAGGTCTCCCCCAACCCATTCCGGAGGTGGAAAAGGTAAGGACTTTTTCAGAGCTTTCAGGCTACTTGATCTAGTGGGTAGGGAACGTGACCTGTAAACAGGTTGCCGTTTCCCTCCCTCCGAACCGTGCGTGCAGCTTTCACTGCACACGGCTCTCCATGCTGTTACTAGGACTGTACCTTCGGTCTCAAGTCCCTCTAATTCCCTTCGTGTTTGTTCGGACAGCATATTCACTATCCATAACCGTTGAGAATTGAGTTCATCACAACACTGTCTCCCTTCCCCCTTCTCCCATTCGGCTTTCACTCGCATCACTGCTTGCTTATACCGTCCGGATAGGCCGGATTGT
>NZ_JAHHPM010000166.1 GCF_024606345.1 Endozoicomonas sp. YOMI1 | reverse complement strand
TGATTCGCAGGTGGTCAGGCTCAGGCCAGTTGAAGGCAGTGCCCTGGACCAGCAGTACTTTTTCCTGGAGGAGGAAATCCAGTACCAGCTGTTCATCATCATGGATCTTGTGATGTTCAGGGTCGAGTTTGGGGAATAGGTAGAGGGCTCCTTTGGGCTTGGTACAGCTGACGCCCGGTATCTGGTCCAGCATTTCCCATGCCCGGTTACGCTGCTCAAGCAGTCTGCCGCCAGGCAGTACCAGATCATTAATACTCTGGTAACCACCCAATGCTGTCTGGATGGCGTGTTGCGCAGGTACATTGGCACAGAGACGCATTGAGGCCAGCATTTCCAGACCTTCCAGGTAGCTTCTGGCATTGTGCTTCGGGCCGGAAACCACCAGCCAGCCAGCCCGGAAGCCGGCAACCCGGTAAGATTTGGACAGGCCGTTAAAACTGATACAAAGCACGTCGTCTGCCAGAGCGGCCAGGGCCGTGTGCTGAACTCCGTCGTAGAGGATTTTATCGTATATTTCATCAGCGAATATGATCAGATCGTGTTCTCTGGCCAGTTGAACAATCTCTTTCAAAATGTCGCCTGGATAAACAGCACCGGTTGGGTTATTTGGATTAATAACCACAATACCCCGGGTTTTGGCGGTGATTTTACTGCGGATGTCGTCAATATCCGGACACCAGTCCGACTGCTCATCCTTGCGGTAATGAACGGCACGCCCACCGGACAGATGCACAGCGGCGGTCCACAGGGGGTAGTCCGGAGCCGGGATCAGCATCTCATCGCCATTGTTCAGCAATGCCTGCATGGTCATTACCACCAGCTCACTGACCCCGTTACCGATAATAATGTCTTCAACACTAACAGGAGGGAAGTTCCTCTGTTGACAGTACTGCATAATGGCCTTGCGGGCTGAAAACAGGCCTTTGGAATCACAGTAACCCTGGGACAGCGGCAAATTACGAATCACGTCCTGAGTGATTTCATCGGGGGCATCAAAGCCAAACGCTGCGGGATTGCCCGTGTTCAATTTAATAACACGGTGTCCTTCTTCTTCCAGCCGTTTGGCTTCACGAAGAACGGGGCCGCGAATGTCGTAACAGACATTATCGAGTTTGGTGGATTTTTCAATATCCTTCATGGATGCCTTACCGATGGTTTCAGGTTCTTTGAGTCTTGCTGCTCTTGCACAATGGCAGTATGAATTGATCTGCCAAGGGTTGCACTAGTGTAGATAGTTTTTATCCGGGCGGTTATCCTTATCGGCGCGAGACGGGTCAGGAAAGTTTCTTTTAGCTGATGAAAGCGAAATAAAAGGGCAGTATAAATGACAGCAAAAAAGTCAGATGAACAGTGGCGTGAAGTGCTTACCGATGAGCAGTACTATGTGTGCCGTGAAAAGGGGACTGAGCGACCTTTTACCGGCGAATATAACTTCTTTGAGAAAGATGGTGTTTTTCACTGTGTCTGCTGCCAGCAAAAACTGTTTGACTCATCGGTAAAATTTGATGCGGGATGTGGTTGGCCAAGTTTCTATAAGACCATCGACAGTGATGCGATAACCATGCAGGAAGACAATAGCCTTGGCATGGAGCGCACTGAAGTCCTTTGTTCTAATTGTGGTGCTCACCTGGGACACGTATTTCCGGATGGGCCGGAACCTACCGGTTTGCGATACTGTATAAACTCGGTGGCGATGAAGTTTAAAGGCCGTTGAGACCCCATCAAAACCCGACCATCCCCTGAAAGCAGAAAAACACCCCTCTCGCCGTTGGGTTCTGGCAAGGCTTTTTCTTCTGGTTTAAGACTACACGGCTTTGCTTCTTCAGCTCACACCTTATTCTGTGTTGGATGGCAGCCAGGAGGCTGTCCGAGAATAGCGCCCATTAAGAAGTAGTTAACCAAATGAAAACATATTTTCTGACTAAGTGATCAGTCACTCTCGGCAACTGCTCCTGCATCCATGC
>NZ_JAHHPM010000165.1 GCF_024606345.1 Endozoicomonas sp. YOMI1 | reverse complement strand
AAAAGGAAGAGAAAAAACAGCCAGTAATCTCTTCCCTTCGATCATGACTCAAGAAACGTTTTTATCTTTGTACTGTTTGGTGCTTTTCTGGAGGTGACCGGGGCGGGTAAGTTCTTTATTGATCTGGCCTTTGCCATTGCCGACAAAGTTTTGGAACTTTTCCGGTTGTTTGCAATCAATCAAACAGCAAAAAGTAACGGAATAGCCTGATCTATGATTTCTTCAGCAGCCCAATTTGGTGAACTGCACGTGCAAGCACCACCAGGCAAAGATATACGTTGTCCCATCTGCCTGGATTCCTTTCATGGTCGTGAAGTAGCTGCTGTTGTCGTCAAGACTCAATGTGGACATTACTTCGATCTGGAATGTATCTCTAAAGTTTTGGATGATCAGCTTGTCCTCTCACGCTCGTGTTCGGTATGTCGGCAAAATCCGTTGCCGTTGGTGCGGGTAGCGGGTGCCCGTATCTATGAAGACTCCCCCTATTGCGAAGATCTGCCGTTACAAGCCTGCAAAACCGGTGACGTGGAGACGTTACGAACATTGTTGAAGCTGGATAATGACATTGCCCGGAGGACCTTCAGATCTGCAGTTACAGGAGAAAAATTATATTTGCTGCACATCGTCGCCCAGAATGGCCATCTCCACTGTCTGCAAGCCCTGATTGATGCCGGGGCGAATCTCAACGTCACCCGTGCTTCAGGAGTCAACACGCTGTACATCGCTGCCCAGAGTTTCAACAATGCCTGCCTGCAACCCCTGATTGATTTCGGGGCGGATCTCAACGCCGCCCGGATTACAGGAAGCACCCCGTTGCACGTTGCTGTCTGGGTGAATAACATCGCCGGCCTGCAAATCCTGATCAATGCCGGGGCGAATCTCAACGCCGCCCGGACCTCGGGAGCCACCGCGCTGTACATGGCTGCCCAGCAGGGGTACCTCGCCTGCCTGCAAGCCCTGATCGATGGTGGGGCGGATCTCAATGCCGCCCGGACTATGGATGGTGCCACGCCGCTGTTCGTGGCTGCACAAAATGGTAACCTCGCCTGCCTGCAAGCCCTGATCGATGCCGGGGCGGATCTCAACGCTGCCCGCACTTCGGATGGTGCCACTCCGCTGTCCATCGCTGCCAGGAAGAACAAACAGGCCTGCTATCGAGCCCTGAGAAATGCCGGGGCGGATCGCAATGCCGCCGGACTACGGCAAAGGACGGAGACCGTAAAAAGAAAGCAGGTGTAGTCCGGCCGCAATGGAGCAACTCTAAACACTAACACTGGTGTGCCCTCAGCAATAGGTGGGCATGTTTGTCCCTTGTCCTGACACACCATAAATGGAGTGAACCTAATAATCATTTTGAGGTCAAACTGCGGTATTTAAAGTCCACGCATGCAGGGTTTTATTTGAAAGCAACGGCATCAACCTACTCCCACCCAAAGCTTGCTGGCCGTGTTGAACAGCAAGCCGGTTCAAACGGGACGCCAAAACACTTTAGAAGTACATTTAACGGCAAAAGAGTCTCTAACCATCAGTCTTATAGCGGTACAGCCACCAACCTGGATGAATGCAAACGTATTGAGGATGCTTTTTGGCAAAAAAAAATGTTACAAGGACGTCAAATCACTACGGCTTGTGTGATTGCAGCCTACGGAAATGATAGAACCTCTCTTAGACCTGGCTTCTTCCTGCAAAATCTCTGCTTAAAGAATATTCTACATGGCAATAGAAAAGTCACCCCGGATCAGGTTATTCAAGAGTTCAACCGGGCGCCAGATCGAAATAATAAGTGCAAATTAGCGATAGCGCGCTTCAAGGCGGAATGTTGCCTGAGGGGGATGACGTTGAAAGGCCTTCGGGTCACACCGGATGAGGTGGTTAAGGATTATCGGGCAGCCAATGCGAAACTGGAGCTGGCGCGCTTTAAGGAGAAATGTTGCCTGAGGGGGCTGGCGTTGAATGGCCGACAGGTCACACCGGATGCGGTGGTTAAGGATTTCCCGGATAGTCCGGAAGGTAAACTGGCTCTGAGGCGCTTTAAGGAGCAATGTTGCCTGAGGGGGCTGGCATTGAATGGCCAACAGGTCACACCGGAGGCGGTGGTTAAGGATTATCAGGCAGCCAAAGCAACACTGGAGCTATTGCGCTTTGAGGAAAAATGTTGCCTGAGGGGCCTGGCGCTGAATGGCCGACAGGTCACACCGGATACAGTAATTAAGGGCTATCAGACAGCCAGGGCAAGGCTGGAGCAAGCGCGATTTAAGGAACTGTGTTGCCTGAGTGAACTGCCGCTGAATGGCCAGCTGGTCACTGCGGATGACGTGGTTAAGGACTATCGGGCAGCCAACGCAGTACTCGAGCTGGGGCGCCTTAAAGCGGAATGTTTCTTGAGGGGCCTGTTGCTGAATGGCCAGCTGGTCACAGCGGATGCGGTGGTTAAGGGTTTCCCGGATAGTCCGGAAGGCAGACTGGGAATAGCGCACTTCAAATTGGAATGTTGCCTGAGGGGCTTGATGTTGAATGGCCATCAGGTCACACCGGAGGCGGTGGTTAAGGATTTCCCGGATACTCCGGAAGGCAAACTGGGGATGACGCGCTTTAAAGAACAATGTTGCCTGAGGGGCCTCAAGCTGAATGGGTACCAGGTCACACCGGAGGCGGTGGTTAAGGATTACCAGTCAGCCAGAGCAACACTGGAACTGGCACGCTTTAAAGCGGAATGTTGCCTGAGGGGGCTACCGCTGAATGGCCAGCAGGTCACACCGGAGGCGGTGGTTAGGGATTATCAGGCAGCCAACGCAATACTCGGCCTGGCGCGCTTTAAAGAACAATGTTGCCTGAGGGGCCTGGCGTTGAATGGCCGACAGGTGACACCGGATGCGGTGGGCAGTGATTATCAGGCAGCCAAAGCAACACTGGAGCTGGCACGCTTCAAGGCGGAATGCTGCCAGAGGAGGCTCCCGTGGAATGGCCAGCAGGTGATACCGGATGAGGTGGTCCGGGATTATCAGGCCCTCAAGGCAACACTGGAGCTGGCGCGGTTCAAGGCGGAATGTTGCCTGATGGGCGTGGCGTTGGATGACCAGCAGGTGAGACCGGATACGGTGGTTAAGGATTATGAACGGGGTGGTTGGTTGCTCGAACGCGCAATTTTTTATGCCCGGCTGGCATTGAATGCAAGAGAATTGAATGGCAACTATCTGGCTAACAGGGAAGTATTAGCAGCGTTTAATGAAGTCCCGGGGGATCAATCTTCAAGGAAAACCAGGTTTCTGATTCAAAGGCTGAAACAATCTCGGCGGTACGATAAAACCAACGAAGCTCAGGATTTGCTTCAAGAGGCCTGGCAAATCGTAAACAATGCATCGGTCAAAGATGATGAGCAACAGCGACTGCAATGTATATTGAAATTCATGGCTATGCAGCATGAGCTGCCAATTGACCATCAGAGAGTGTTAGCAGAACAGGTATTGCAATCCATCAAAATACTGAGGAACTCATTTCAGAACTCACGCCTGCATTTCTTTTTCCTGGCATACTGCTATATCAACAGCCAGCCTGTTAATGGACGACAAATTCATAAGGATCAGGTTTTGGAGTGTCTTCAGGGTTTTCCAGAAGTCAGCAAGCAGCGACATGCTTTAAGCTACTGGTTTGAACAATGCAGCTTCGAAGCCAACATAATGGATATACTGCTCAAACCGGAAGATGCCGTTGCCCCGGGGATTGATAGTCCGCACGGATACGCAACCTCTGCCAGTCAGGATACGGCTTCTGTTGCCGTTGGTACAGAGTACCTCCATGAACAGAGTACCAACAACGCCTGGTCTGGCTGTTTGCCCAGCGGTGGTTACAGGCATTCAGTCAATCACGTAAATAACGCCGGACATGGACATAGAGATCACCTCCCAGACGTGATCTCCGACCCAGACAACTCTGACCGAAGAGCAGCATCGGTAGAGGTATTCGTCGCTAATTCTGGCAGGGAAGGCCCATATCAGATCAGGGAGTACCGGGATGAAACAAAAAATACGTCCGTCACACGGGCAATTACCGCCAGTATGGCTCAAGCCCTGAAGCTGAAGCCATGGTCACGAACAGGCAGACTGGGTGTCCCGGACAAGCGGGGGCCGCAGTTAAATGCGCTAACGCTGAAAACACTGGAGATTATTCAGGAAGTCAACGGTTCTTATACCAATCCACCCCTTCTGGTTACCGGTTCATACTCTCGTTTTTTACAGAACCTCTGCTCAGTATTTAATGATATTGACATTATCTGCACGACAGAAGCGTCAGCCAGAGCACTCTTTGACAAGCTGCAGGCACTGAACACCGATAGGGATTCAGAAATCCCGAAAAACATCATCATCTCGCCAATCCCGGGATGTCAGGCGATTAAACTACCAAACGCCTACAATATTCATCTTAAAGACGGTGATTTGGGTATGAAAGCAATGGAGTTTCAGGTCAGTGTTGATGCCAGAGCAATCCATGAAAATGCAGAGCGATCGGCCGTCCAAGTTCCTGGCGTTGAGAGGCCGGTATGGTATTTGTCGTTTGCTGAAGAAACCAAACTAATGAACGATACGCTGGAATACCTTGCTGAGAACCTTGATCCGCTAACAGAGCAATTGCTAAAAGGGGAGGTATTTGAATTACCCCGAACCCTTATTTTTAACAACCCCCAAAACACTGGGGAGCGTGTTTATGGCTTGCTTATGCGCTCCCTGCTTACCCTGAATAAAGCCAGGCAGTTTATCGCTCTGCACTCTGAAAAAAAAACCGGAAAGCATGGCTGTTGGAATGACCAGCTTCAAGAAGAACAACAGCGCCTGCATACACTTACTGCGAATCTCCAAACGAAATTGAATAGCCATGTTTGCCGTCATGATTTTGAGCAAAGAGTAAACGACTGGCTATCGACAACTCACCATGTTAATGATTACCAGATCAAGAGGAAGGATTTTATCAAAGCACTGCTGGCGATGATGCATCCTGAATAAGTTGCGAAGCACTTCTCCTGTTATGTCTTTAGCAAGCCGATGATTTTAAACTCAGGTGTTCTTAATCCTTCAGCAGTGATGCCAGAAATTTAGCAAACGGCACAATATTCTTGTGCACACTGGCTGCTTCAAGTGCTTGCATGTACTCGTTACGCCTCTCAACCGGTACCACTGTCCAGGGGTATCCACCCGAAGCCATCATCAGGTTCAAAATGAAAAGGCTTGAGGTGTTTTTTGGGTGAAAGACTTTGCCCACGAATCTTGTAGCAAT
>NZ_JAHHPM010000164.1 GCF_024606345.1 Endozoicomonas sp. YOMI1 | reverse complement strand
GTATTGTGCCAATCACCCTTCGACAAGCTCAGGATGAACGGAGATCGAGTTCAAATGTCGAAATTATTTCGGGACAATTCCTGAGAGATAAGTATTGTTTGCTTAGGCCTGAAATAGGAAATAACAATGGATCTAACCCCTCACTATTTTAATCTGTCTCGACTACAGGAGTTAATTTCCGAGGAGACCTGGCTTGTAAACGGTAACCCTATTTCCAGCGGTGTCACCCAGGAAAATATTTCTTCCGGCTGCGGATTGTGTGATAAAGGTTTTATCGGTGGGCATTCTGTCAAAATGTTACATATTTTTAATTATTTTTTAGATGACCCTCAGCACGCTCCTGTAATGCATTTATTCCATGATAAGTGTCTGCGAGAATGGCGCACAGTGAATCCTGCATTAAATTCTAAATGCCCTACCTGCCGCTTATATGTTTCTTCTGAAATCACTTTCTCACCCGTTACCCATGCAGTTAAGGCCGGTGAGGAAGAAAAAGCCCTCAAACTGATTGCTGATGGCGCAGACCCGGACGTTCTTCATTCATGGAAGGGCATGGCAGCTGTTCACATTGCCACGAAAAACGGTAATTTGGGGTTGCTCCGTTCACTACTGAGCTGCAATGCTGATATCAACCGGCAAGATAAAAAAGGCATGACAGCCCTGCACCATGCGGTAAAAAGCAACAATTTACAGGCGCTGCAACTACTTCTGGATCACAAGGCAGATATGAATATCCAGGAAATTGATGGTTACACTGCTCTCCATCTGGCTGCCGGGAATCCTAAAAAACCCGAGCTATTTGATACCTTAATTGCTCATGATGCCTCCTTCGATCTGGCAGATTTTAAAGGGCGTAAAGTCATTCACCATGCCGCAGAATCCGGGCATGAACCGGCACTGAAAAAACTGATAGTCAAACACGCCGATGTTAATGTGCTTGATGAACATAAAGCCACTCCTCTTTTTTATGCAACAAACCCTTTTTTCAAGTGCAGATCCTTTAATAGCAATGCGCCTGAAGTGGTCAGAATACTCCTTGCAGCAGGAGCCAGAATTGAGCTTTTCACCAGTACCCAGGAAACTGCTTTTGATCTAATCAGCAGCGTGGTGTTCCGCGACCCTCTCCCTATCGATATTGAGTTGCTTGAGGAATTACTGCCCGAAGCCGTGACTGCTATTACCGAAGTTAATCTGCCAGTCTGCAGCTCTGGGCGCAGTCTTCTTTATTTCGCACTTATGGCAAAAGACCGGGAAGCCGTTCTAAACCTCATCGCCAGAGGAGCCAATGTTAGTACGATAAAACCTAAAGTGTTAGAAATCCTGTTAAGGCGACTGGGTGAACAAAGGCAGGCGTTTGTTAAAATTCTTAATCAAGCTTGCAGTACTTCAAGGCGAAAGCGTAGAAAGCTGAGCTGAATTGCTATTAAGTAGTGTAAATATTGAAAACGGATATTTCT
>NZ_JAHHPM010000163.1 GCF_024606345.1 Endozoicomonas sp. YOMI1 | reverse complement strand
AGCCTTGGATCATAACAACGAATGTTGCGCTCGTTGCGGTTTTAATCAAGAGTAGTTAGTCGTGTCAATAAATCCTGCGATACTGCCACAGTCAAAGCGCTTGCCCTGGACTTGCATGCCAGCACACAGACCCGATGTGCCTGGGCCATCAGAGCATCGGTGATCTGGATTTCACCACCTTTGCCCGGCTCGATATCCCGGATCAGGCCAAAAATATCCGGGGCTTAGTACATGCTAATACGTGTTATTTCAGCCCCGCCAGCACAAAAGCAACAAAACATTCACAGGCCCGCCTATTTCTTATGGCCACAGCTTATAATCAAGGAGCTATAAAAGTAGAAGAGTTTTAATGCTCATCAAGAATCAAGACCTAATGACCCTGATTTTCCTTGCCAAACAACAAAAGCTAATTATACTTGTACTTTATCACGTACAGGTATCTGGAAAATAAAATGAATGTGGTTTCCTACACAGAAATGAGGAAAAACCTGAAAGCGGTGTTGGACAGCGTTGTTAATGACGCGACCCACACAATAGTCCACAGACGTGACGCAAAAGATGCGGTGGTTATGTCGAAAGAAAGCTACGACAGCCTTATGGAAACTCTGTATCTGCTATCTTCCCCTGAGAATGCCCGGCGGTTGAAATCCGCCGCAGAACAATTCAAAGCAAATAAAGGTATCATCAGAGACCTGCCCGAACTATGAGCAACCTGAAAAAGGTCACGTTAAGCTGGTCTGAAGAAGCATGGGAAGACTTTCAATACTGGCTGGACAACGACAAACAAAAAGCTAGAAAACTAAGAAGATTAATTAAAGAATGTATCCGTACACCCTATGAAGGTGCAGGAAAGCCAGAGCCTCTGAAAGGTAACTTTTCAGGATTCTGGTCACGCAGAATCGACCATGAGCACAGATTAGTATACGCCTACAGCAACGAGAACCTGTTCATACTCCAGTGCCGCTTCCACTACTTCGAACACGTTCAATTTCGAGGTTAATTATCCCTTAGCAAATGTTATTTATCTCCCTGTCTACGCTTCGCAGTGGTCGTTACCTTCCACCCCGCAAGACTCG
>NZ_JAHHPM010000162.1 GCF_024606345.1 Endozoicomonas sp. YOMI1 | reverse complement strand
GCAATGAGCCACTGAACACCCTTGGCATGACGGCAGACGGGCGGATTGTGCGGTTGGCAGAACAGGAGGAGGGCCAGCGGCCGGAACTGCTCCGGGTGTTTAAACACCAGCTTGGGGCTCTGATACCCGAGATGAAACATTGTGACGATCCCTTCGGAAAACCAGTGTTCAGGGAGCGGATGGTTGAGAACACTCTGAGGGCTGACGTTCAAACTCTGAGCGATTACCGTAACAGAATCTGGTGGGACCAGCAGATACGAAACCAGCTATCCACTTTAAAGGCACAGTATGCCACTGAATTTGATAAACTTGTTAAGCTGACTAGATCTCACATCAGATCCTTCTCCTACGATGCGGAAACTTCAGGCCCCAACTACCTTTTTGTTAACAATTTTACCCAACGCAAATGGACATTTAAAGATAACCGCAAGACCGGGGCGGCTGTTAAGACCAAAGATTTCTATATGAGCAATGTGATTGCCCATCAGTTCAAGCTGAGTTTTGACACGTTGGAGTGGCTACTGGAACTGCCGGAGATCATTGAACGGGATTCAATAACTAATAAGAAAACTATCGAAACTTTGATAGAACATAAAGACAATTACCTTTCGGATGATTTTCGAACGGCCTTCCTGGAAACGACGGACAACGGCAAGAGTACGGTTAGAGTTGCACGGGACCTTGGACTGATTATTAAATCGATCACCGTTACTTATAATGGACAGCCAGTGAACAGGATCGCTGACACGATTGACATCAAGCAGGCGGATCAAAAGTTTTGCGTGCATGTCCATGTTAGCCCTGACCCGGTGGTGTACGTTACAACTCCGGTCACATAGCTACGGCTATGCTGGCTACGTTGTGCCTTGCATGGTGACTGCCCACTTAGCCAGAAATATACGATTCCATTTGGCCAACTACTTCTTTTAGATATAGATGGGAGAAATGTGATTGCCGCAGAATCAGAGCAAACCGACCGGATCAATGCAAGAAAGCAAAAATTAACGTACATCCCGATCATTGAAGATTGTGATACCCGTTGACGGGTGACGATGAGCTAATGGACCTGCTCAGGGATCACCCCCAATAACTGCCATTACTCTTATCCCAAAGTACCGTTGGAGTTTTACTGGGGAACTTTACTAAAGAAGATAGAGTCATAAGCTCACCTGGAATCTGGCCAGGTCGGCCTTAACCGACTGTAGCGAGAAACCGTGCGGTTTGATCCGCTTTATTATGCTGATTTGAGACGAATAGTGGTTTTAATCAACGAAGAGCAGCCTGAAAAATGGCCAAATACGGCTTTTCCGCACGACTGCTCATGAATGCAGTAACCAGATTAACTTAGCAGCTGTTGCCGGTAGCTCAGTGTTAAGTCCGGCAGGCACCTGGATGTAAAGGTTGAGAATATGTCTACCCCCTTGCCTAATATTACTTCCTCAATACCCACAAGCTATCCACCCACTGAAGTCCCCCCCACTTCAGGTCACGTCTTACCTGAAACTAAAAATCCCCGTGTACAAACACTTCCGGACACCACCCCTTGTTTGCCAAAACAAAGCCTACCCGATGCCCCGAGTATCGCCACCAGACAGGTCAGTCAGTGTCCAAGCAAGGCACCTATTCCACTTGATTTATGGCAAGCAGTAAAAGCGCAGGATGTTGAACAAATCAATACGTTAATTAAAACTCATCAAATAAGCCCTAACACCGTTTTTGACTCACCCACAACCGGCAGCTGGTCCCCACTTTGTTACGCTGCCTACCATGATTTTCAAAAAGTTGTAACGGTGCTTGTGGAAAATGGTGCTGATGTGGATATGTTTTACAACGTAATAGAAAGTCCGCATTTAAGGCCAGATTTTTCATTTTATGGTGACAATAGGTGGAATGCACTGGGGTTTTGTGCTGCCAGCAATAATGTAAAGGCCTGCGAATTACTATTAGCACATAAACCTGAATCATTATGCAGTGTAATGGACACTTCGCTCGATTCGGGACGATACTGTCATGAAGTGATTAGTACATTGCTCAAAGCAGGAGCTGACCCAAATGGAGGTATCGCACCTGAGTCAAAGGAGGGCACTCCTTTAGCCTGTGCTGCGAGCCGTGGTCGTGTCAAAGAGTTAGAGTTGTTACTGGAACATGGTGCTGACCCTAACAGGGGTTGTCCCAAGCCTATCTGCAAGGCAGCGCAATGGTATGGAGTGGACAATGAACTCACCCGCCTGCTGATTAAAAAAGGAGCGATCTTTGAACCCTACTATAGCTATGATGAACCCCGACGACTTTTCCCATATATTGAACATAATAAGTGGCAGAGTGACCAGAGAATTTTGCACAAGCTGCGCTCCATTCACACTGAACTATTCCCCGATCAGCAGGGCAAAATTTGATTAAAATAATGCCACTTTGAGTTGTATAATCGACTGCTAATGTTTATCTCAGTCGTTTCCAATGCCAGCAGCCTCTTCCCCCAGCAACAGCTTCAATGACCGGTTCGGCGGTATCCGCCGCTTATATGGCAACAGTGCTGTTGAAAAACTTCGTCAATCCCATGTCTGCGTCATCGGTATCGGTGGTGTTGGCTCCTGGTCAGCAGAAGCTTTGGCCAGAACGGCGGTGGGTTACATCACACTGATCGATCTGGATGACATTTGTATTACCAACACCAACCGTCAATTGCATGCGCTTACGGACACCATTGGTCACTCGAAAGTTGCCGTGATTGCCGAACGCATTGCACAGATAAACCCGGAGTGTGAATGTCAGACCATTGAAGACTTTGTTACGGAAGATAATCTTCAGGAACTGATAACCAGCGAGTTTGACTATGTGCTGGATGCCATCGACAGCTCCCGGGTTAAGGCGGCGCTGATCGCTCACTGCAAACGTCACAAAATCAAAATCATCACCACTGGCGGTGCTGGCGGACAGATGGACCCCACCCGGATTCAGATCACCGATCTGACCAAAACCTGGCACGATCCCCTGGCAAGAAAAGTGCGCAACCAGCTTCGTGACCGTCATGGCTTCAGCAAAAATACCAAACGAAAGTTTGGTGTAGACTGTGTGTTTTCCACTGAGCAGGCCGTTTATCCACAGGCTGATGGCACCGTCTGTCAGACCAAACCAACAGGTGAAGGCTCAATGAAAATGGACTGCGCCAGTGGTTTTGGCGCGGCCACCGCAGTGACTGCTACCTTCGGTTTTGTTGCTGCTGCGCGAATTATTGAGAAATTGGCCAAGGCTGATTAATCCCGGCTCTTCAGACAGAAGTATGCAACTAAGGTGTAAATGATCACTCTCCCACATCGAATGCCAACAGCTCGCTCAGCTGCCGCTCGGCATCCTGAATAAACCGTTCCAGCCAGGATTTCAGTTCCAGCTCCAACCCAATAGTCAGCAGAACTTGCAAAGCCCTTATCTTCTCAAAGGCTTCCGGATTGATTTCCACTTTTTGAGGGCCATCATAGATTTCATGAAATAGCGAGGTACCCCTGGCACGATGTTTTAACCAATTCAAAGACAGTGCCCAACAACAACCTAATCGCGGCGGGCTGTCCCAGATCATATTTTCCAGCCATTTTCCCTTAATCTGAGAAAACCTGAACGTAACTTGCCCTCCAGCTTTTACTACAGATTTCCGTACCGGAGTAATCCTCCGCCAGATCCCGTTATCACTATTTGGGCTATTAACATTTGAGCGAAAAGAGGGAATAGAGTCCATTCATTTTACCCTTGTTTAATTTCAGCAAAATAATGAATCTGATGTCTTTTTTCTATATAAGTCAGTTGTATTATCTGTCGCCCCGGGTCAGGATTAAGTTCGATCAAAAATGGACAGAGCCCAGCTTAACGATAGCGATAAGCAACCGCCTGAATCTCCCTGACAATCGCTTTAAGCCCATTGCCTCTGGATGGGCTCAAATGATTGAACAGATCCAACTCATGGAACCACAGGTCAATATCTTCCTGTTCAATCTCTGCCGATGTTTTCGCTGAGAATACAGCCAGAACAATCGCTATCAGCCCCCGGATTACTCTCGCATCGGAGTCAGCAATAAAGTACAGGCGCATGGTTTCATCATCATAGTGATAATGGAGCCAGACATTGCTTTCACAACCCTGCAGCCGGGCGTCATCGCTTTTCCATTCACCTGACAGCACAGGCAGCTCTTTGCCCAGCAGCATGATCTGGCGATAACGTTCCTGCCAGGCGGAAAGCCCATTCAACCGCTCAGTTATCCTGGCAAGGTCCGGAGCCTGCTGACCAAAGATCTCTGGCAGGTCGGTTGCTTCACTGATCATTGCCTGCGCATGGCCCGGCTCTTTACCCTTATCACTTTTCATTTCAGGGTGAGCTTCATACAGCGGCAAATGGTGGAGCTTTTCCATGGCAACAACAAAAGCTCTGGCCTCATCTGCGGTGTTATAGAGGGCAAAAGAAGCTCTGACCGTTCCATGGAGGTTCAGGCCCTCCATCAAGGGCATGGCACAATGATGTCCGGTTCTCACGGCAATCCCCTGTTGATCAAGCATCAGCCCGATGTCCTGATTGTGGTGCTCACTGGAGACAAACGACACTACGGGTGCTTTCTGATCTGCCTGTCCAACCAGACGGATACCGCTTATCTGGCTTAATCCCTCCTCCACCAGCTGACGCAGCTGATGTTCATGGGCATGCATGGCGGCAAAATCAATATCTGCTAAAAACTCCAGCGCTTTGCCTAAACCAATAGCACCAGCAATATTGGGGGTTCCTGCCTCAAATTTGAACGGCAGTCGATTAAAGCGGGTGCCTGAAAAGCTGACATGCTCAATCATCTCACCACCGCCCTGCCAGGGAGGCATGTTTTCCAATAGCTCCCTTCGCCCGTACAGCACACCGATTCCCGTAGGGCCATAGACCTTATGGCCGGAAAACACATAAAAGTCGGCCCCCAAAGCCTGGACATCGACTTTCTGGTGGGCAACAGCCTGAGAGCCGTCCACCAGGGCCAGGGCACCGGCATTATGGGCAAGCTCAATAACCTCTTTAATGGGGGTGATCGTACCAATGGCATTGGATGTATGAGTCACTGCCACCAGCCTGGTGTTATCCGATAGCAATTGCTGCAACTGTTGAATATCCAGATTGCCAGCATCATCCAGCTCAACCACCCTGATGGTTGCCCCGGTTACTTCAGTCAGCAGTTGCCAGGGAACGATATTGGCATGGTGTTCAAGGCGGCTCAGGATAATCTCATCGCCAGCCTTTAGCTGGCTTCGTCCCCAGCTGCTGGCCACCAGATTGATGGCTTCAGTCGCTCCCCGGGTCCAGATAATCTCTTGCGCAAAACGGGCATTAATGAAGTGGCGGGTGGTTTCTCTGGCGGCTTCAAACCCATGGGTCGTGCAGGCACTCAGGAAGTGCGCTGCCCGATGCACATTGGCATTCTGCTCCCGATAATAGCGGTCTAGCGACTCAATGACCGACACCGGCTTCTGTGTGGTTGCCGCATTGTCCAGGTATACCAGCGGATGGCCATGCACTGTCTGCGACAACAGGGGAAACTGCTGCCGGAGGTTATCAACATCCAGAAAAGTGGGTTTAATGCCGACCTGGTCTTTCATAGTGACCTTCATGATAATCATGCCTCTGAAATGCAGGTCATTTTAAAGGGCGGGTAAACGGAGGCAATACCGTATTTAGCTATCCTGCTGAGTATTGATAATAGAGCCATCAGCCATTTTAAATGACTCGGATACCGAGTTTCTGGCACTGCAAATAATGCTGTGCTATAAAACCTGTACGTTAAACATTTAAAACTGACAAACCTATGATGCCTAAAGCCCTGAGCCAACCAGTCATTCTAATCGTGGTGATTATTATCGCCGCGGGTGGCTTTGTGGGCTGAACAAACAGCTGATACAAAACCCCCGCACCGAAAGGTCCGGGGGTTTTTTTATACCTGATTGAGGAGAAAAGCCATGCTTAACCTGATTGTTCTATCCGTCATTATCCTGCCTGTCATTCTATCTGCAGCGATTCCCCTCAGCATCTGGCAGTCGGGGGATCATCGATATGAATGGCGCTGAAGCAATCGTACAAACCCTGGTTCACCACGGTGTTGATACTGTTTTTGGTTATCCCGGCGGCACCATTATGCCGGTGTATGACGCCCTTCTCGACTCCACTGTTGGGCACCTGCTCTGCCGCCATGAGCAGGGAGCCGGTTTCGCCGCCATTGGCTATGCCCGCTCAAGCCAGCGTACCGGTGTCTGTATTGCCACTTCAGGCCCTGGCGCAACGAACCTGATTACTGCGCTGGCAGATGCCATGATGGACTCTGTCCCCATTGTTGCCATTACCGGCCAGGTACCAACCAGTGCTATGGGTACCGATGCCTTTCAGGAGATTGATATCCTGGGGCTGTCCATGGCCTGCACCAAGCACAGTTTCCTGGTAACAGAGCCAAACCTGCTTTGCCAAACCCTTCATCAGGCATTCACTCTGGCCAACTCCGGACGACCGGGGCCTGTCCTTGTGGATATTCCCAAAGATATACAACAGGCCCCCGCCAGCTGGCACCCACCTCCCGACCCGGTCTTGGACGGTTTCCACCCTGACAAGGATGCCCATAACAGCGTTGATCAAGCGCTGGAACTCATGCGGTCAGCTTCCCGCCCCATCGCCTATATCGGTGGCGGTGTGAATATGGCTCGTGCTACACAAGCGTTGCGTCATTTTCTGCAAATGACCGGTCTGCCCAGTGTCTGCACGTTAAAAGGCCTTGGTACTGTGCCTCCTGACAACGATGCTTATCTTGGCATGCTGGGGATGCATGGCAACCGGGCAGCGAACACCGCAGTACAATTGTGTGACTTATTAATTGTTGTGGGTGCCCGTTTCGATGACCGGGTGACTGGCAAGCTGGACACGTTTGCCCCTGATGCGAAAGTTATTCACATCGACATTGACCCGGCAGAAGTGCACAAGCGCAGAGCGGCTCATGTCGTTTTTCATCAGCCCATGCCGTGGGTACTGAAAGAGCTGTCCATCGCTTTGCCCGTCAACCACTGGCCTGGACACTGTCAGCAACTCAAAGAAGAACATCAATGGCGATACGACAAACCCGGTGAAGCGATTTATGCGCCCCATCTGCTCAACCAGCTATCCCGGCAATTGCCTGATAATGCCATCATCAGCTGTGATGTTGGGCAGCATCAAATGTGGGTTGCCCAGCATATGGCTTTTCAACACACCCGTAACCATTTGACCAGTGGCGGTCTGGGTACCATGGGCTTTGGCCTGCCTGCAGCCATCGGCGCTGCCATGGCACGACCGGATGACACAGTTATTCTGGTATCGGGTGATGGTTCATTTATGATGAATGTTCAAGAGCTGAACACCATAAAAAGAAGACAGTTACCGATTAAAATAGTACTGCTGGATAACCAGAAGCTGGGCATGGTTCGCCAGTGGCAGGCGCTATTTTATCAGGGCCGTTACTGCGAAACCGATCTTTCCGATAATCCCGACTTTATTACCCTGGCCAATGCCTTTGGTATTGGCGGCAGAACCATAACCCATCGCGACGAGGTAACGTCAGCCATGGACGAGATGTTGAGTGTGAGTGGCCCATGGTTGCTTCATGTACGCATCGATGCCACGGAAAACGTATGGCCCCTGGTGCCACCGGGAGCCGCTAACCATGAAATGTTGGAGCAACACTCATGAGTTTCCAGTTACAGATGCAATGCCATAAACAGCCTGACGTATTGGAGCGGATACTCAGAGTCATCAGACACCGGGGCTTTACTCTGAACACCATGAGCATGACGCCTTCCCACTGCGGTGGCAAAATTGAGTTATCCATGACCGTTTCCAGCCCCCGCCCGGCGCACCTTCTGATTACCCAGGTTGAGAAACTCCATGATGTGGTCGCATTGAGATGTATTGATACAACGTCCAATACTGATGCCAGCAGCTATTGATTCACCAGGCCAGAAAAGCGCTAATACCCATGCAATGCACACCTCGCTCTGCGTGGGGGGTGCAAAATCCTCTGGGTATATCAACGGCCTGACTTAACACTGCGATCAGTGAGTCAGCACACCCGCTTCACCATTGATCAGGGCATACTGCCTGTCCATCTCCTTCAACTTGAGACGAAAGCGTTAATGATGAACTCCCTGAACCAGCGGTGCGCCCGGTTATGCTCCCAGTACTCCGGCCACACTACATAATAGCTGACTCTGGGAGGTTTACCGGGCAGGGTTTTCATCGTCATATTCTGTACATAAGTATTGTAACGAGCCGCTTTCTCCATAGTGATCAGAATATGACGGGTGTCTTTTACCAGCTGCAAACCGATGGGCAGATTGGGTGTTTTCGCAACCACACGAATATTCTCACTGAGACCTTCCAGGTAATCCCTGATGAAATGAGGACTTCCCATCCATGAAGAGTGGCGAATCACCGGGTACTGCTCAAGATCTTCAATGGTCATCGCTTGATCAACGAGGGGATGATCCTCATGCACCAAGGCACAGATACTATCCTCCATTAATAGCTCATAACTGAAACCGGCAGGCGGTTTGCCAACATACCCAAGCACCAGGTCGACCTGACCGGCCTCCAGCTTTTTATCCAGCTGCGGGCTGAACTGTAACAGTTCAAAATTAAAATGAGGTGCCTGTTTCCAGAACTGGTGAAGGATTTGCGGCAGTATTTGCTCAAGAACAATGTAAGTCCCGGCAATGGTAAAGTTTTTTTCGGTAATCCAGGGGTCAAACTGCTGATTCTCAAATATGGTGCTGGCTTCAGTCACCACTCGATTCACATCGTCTTTCAAAGCCAGCGCTTTTTCAGAGAGAAAGATATGATTTCCCTGCCTGACCAGAATCGGATCATTCAGGGCTTCACGCAATTGAGCCAGCGTCCGGCTCATTGCGGACTGGGTAACATGCATCTGCTTCGCAGCCAGGGAAACACTTTGAGTATCGAGTAACGCCTTGAGGCCTGGCAAAAGGTTCAGGTTATGTCTGTACAAGTTCATACTTTGGTAACAAGCGCCCCAACGGTTGAAAGCACCATCCAAACGAAAGAGCCTGATAAATCAGCTCAGAGAGAAAAAAACAGCTGACCTGTGAAGGCTCCAGCCAATTTGACCACGAGACTATAGTCATATCACTTTAACTTCATCAGTATTATTCCCTATACATTCATCGCTAATCAGGTACACTGGAAACAGGAATCAGAGTGAGAGGACATTCTCAATTAGACAAATGGCCATCATATCCTGCTTAGTCGGCCATGCCTGAATACACGTTTGAAGTACAGGTCTCATGGCTAATTGAGAACGCATCCTGGCTCTGGTGAATCTGGCCTTGCGCCTGACAAATTTCTGGTCAGGTATCCGCTGAAACAGCTTTCAGGAGGGTCTATGAGCCAAAACAAGTACAAGAGTATTCAAGATCTGGTAGATAACTACATTGCCTCTGGCCTTTCTGCCAGAGAGTATGTGGAAGCCCGTGTAGATGCCGGAGATCTTAGTGCTGCCGAAGCCCTGAAACTGCTGTCTATTCTTCGAGAAGCACAGTCTATTACCTTTAAACTGGCCGAAGTCAGTGATGACGAGTTTTCCGGCCTGCACATGGTCCTTGTTCGCAAGGAAGAGGATGAGCTTGCTGATGATGCCTCTCCTCTGTTCAGTATTGAAATTGATGAAAGCCTGAATACTAATCGTGATGATGTCATTAACCTGCTGCAAAAATTTGCCAAAGAGCTGGCTGTGCTGGCGACACGAGGAGAGCTTGAAGAAGCAGAAGCCATAGATACCATTGATGACAACCCTGAAGACTGGCTGGATCACCCCAACATTCTCCCCGCCAGTGAAACCCGTCACTGATGAGGAAACAGGTCTAAGACTGCCCTCTCAACACCAACCAACTTAAAAAAATAAGCCCGGCAAGTGCCGGGCTTATTTTTTGATAGATAAAAGTAAATAACTAATTCTGGTTATATAGCCCAATCGTTAGTCATCAACAGATTCATTGATCAAACCATTGAATGACCTGTGGATAACTCTTGATTAAAACCGCACCGAGCGCAACAATCGTTGTTATGATCCAAGGCTCAAGCTGCCTTTATGCCAGTCCCAAATACAATACACCATCCTGGAAACTCCGGAACTCGTTCGCTTAAAGTAGTTTTAATAAATATCTGAGTTTCAAGCTTATACTGGAGATACCTAATAACAGTTTCTTTACTCTTCTGAAATTTGCTTTCCCTATTTTCTGTGTTTGTTCTTCAAGATTAGTCTGTAGCGTGGTGTATCTTCTGTTATTATGCCTGGATATGGGTACCCCAAGGTTATCATTTGTATTGGATTCCAGAAATCTGAATGTCGCTTTGTTGCGCTCATAAGCCTCTAACGGATTATCCTGAGCGCCTTAAGATTTAAAGTCATTCCGGTGGGTATCAATCTGGCGATCATTTTCTCTAAGGTCTAAATGCAATCGAAAAGATTTGGGCAGCAGACTGCGCAAGGAAGGCAAGCAAGATTGGGTATGTACTTCAATTCCAGAGCGTCGCTGCAGCCCGATACTTTGAGGTGCCCGTGTTAAGTCAGATGAATCGATGTTCACGCGAGGCAATACGGGAGAAGTAGTTTGTTCTCCGTATTTTTGGAATAAATACCATGTTGCATCAGTATTTGATAAAGATAAATCAGGTTTCATAGTCATATCCAATCTGAGTAGTCAAGTAGACACAGGCACTGAATTAAGCAGCTTTTTTCAATATGTGATCTGGATAAACATCTGCCGACTCAATCCACTCTGGCCTGATCTTTCTGGAGTGTGTTGACAGATAGAATAGCCTCAACATAGGAAGCGCCATTCTCAGAAAACCCACCCAGCAAATCGGTAATAATAGCTATCAACTTGTTATAGCCATCCTCACCAGAAGTCTTTAACACCGTCGCCTGCAACGAAGATTTGGCATTCAGTTCAGAATATTCCACCGCTGGATCATCAACGTATTTTTTCGGCATGGTCTGCTCCAGCACCTTGTGAATATCGTGTGCTTTATCATAAGCCTGCTGAGAAATGACTGTGACAATATGATCATCCTCATAAACTCTGGCTGCTGTTTGCCTCGTTAGTGCCTGAATGGTCGGGTGTTGCAGGTTTTTCTCTTCATAAGCCTGACTCATCACCTGACTTTGAAAATCTTCAAGGACCGTGTGCCGGTTCGATGCCAGTTGGATCGCCTGTTTCTGACCTTCCGGAAAACCAATAAGGTTCTTTAAGCCAACCCACAGGGTTGTCATGGTATTATTACCCGGTACCGGCATCACATGATAAGGGTTGGAAAAATCACTCAGATAGTGCAGCCCCCATCCCATAAAACGCCATCCCCAGTAATCATGCCCCTGCCTGAAGGCAAACTCGGAAAGCTGCTTAAACGACTGGATTCGATACTCCGGATAAGTCTGCTTCAAAAAACCACCCAGGGCATAAAGAAGCGAAGACTCATGGTAAAAGCCCATGTGGAAAGGTGCCTGTGTGCCATACTCCAGGTTTGGGTTACCGAAGGGCTGCTTACCAAACCCATAAATCTTGCCATAGTCGGTATTGCTGTCGGTAAACAAGCCTATATCCAGTCCATGATCCGGTTCATCCGCCGCCGTTGTGACGATATCGATGGCTGAAGCCTTATCCCCCGGTTGTAGCTGAACCAACTGCACAGAAACCAGATGATCAAAACTCTTCAGAGTGCTGACTGACTGAGGCTTAATGGGCGGAGACGCTCGTTTTTCCCCGGGAAGAAGCTGCAGATACAGAGGCCATTTGGTATTTGGATTCACACGAATCCCATGGGCAAAGCGGGTACGAATATCGTCTTTGCTTCCCGTCGCCTTGAAGGCCAGATCTTGCGGACGTGGCGCATAGTGCCATAAATTTTTCTGCATCCACTGCTCCTGCTGATCCAGAAACGCTTCCAGCGCCTGCTCATTAGCCAGCAGGAAGCTTTCCAGGCTTTCAACTTCCACCGGTGCAGCATCCCGAACCTGCGGAAGTGTCGCCAGCAGCTGGTGAGTTACCAGAGTGTGGTTGGACCATGAAGATGCATGGGTAGATATCAGCAAAGACAGCAAAAAACATAAGGTACGCATAAG
Source organism: Endozoicomonas sp. YOMI1 (assembly GCF_024606345.1). Classification (GTDB taxonomy): domain Bacteria; phylum Pseudomonadota; class Gammaproteobacteria; order Pseudomonadales; family Endozoicomonadaceae; genus Endozoicomonas. Next base: position 3,924 of record NZ_JAHHPM010000162.1, on the reverse strand, counting down.
CAGGCCTGAAACATAAAGTTTTTATTAAATTTATCAGGCGTATACCATAGCGAAAATGAAGGGTTGATGACAATCAGATATCAACGCCACAATAAGAAAAAAAGTTACGGAACTTTGTTACAGATTTATGGCCTAAACAGTTTGGTGATTAGATATACATGGCACTATCTGATCATTCACTGAATGACCGAATAAGACTCTGTTACCAGTATGGACATAACAAAACCCATATTCATCTCTGACTCCGTCGACAGGGTTTTTGGATCTCATGATAAACATTCTGTCCGTAAACGATTAGCATCCGACGGCAGTGAACTCTCCCCAGATAAAACAGACTCGGGAACCGTTCTTCTCTACGGTGAATCAGTTAGGGCTATCTATGACCCCCCTAACCTCTATATGACTAAAACTAATACTTTTGAGTCATCCATTACAGACTATTCCATTGACAAAAACACCTGGGAATACTTTAGAACCAAGAAAGCCAGGATAATAATTCCCTCAAGCGTTTTTCCCATGTTCAGAAGTGAAATGAAAGACGGGGATAGACTGGTAGTCAACACTAGAACAATGAAGTTCAAATATCAGATTACTGAAGCCAATAATTCTCCCAAAAAAGAGGTAACAGGAAAAGCCGTGTTTTGTTCAGAAGAACCTGCAAACAGCAACGAAATAGAATACCTGAATTCTCTGGTTAAAATACAGGTTTTAAAACCCAGAGATAAGCTATTCATTGATACCATGCTGGCAACCAGCACCAGGGACCTGATTTATTTTCTTGATAAAGCCTACCCCTGCAAGGATGAATTACTTGATAACGGCAATTCCGGGCAGCAAACATTACTGACCATCGCCTCACAACGGGAGGAGTGGGCTCTTTGCTTTAAGCTGCTTGAACAAGGAGCCACTCCCGATGCCGGTCATCACGGTAATAGCATGACGCCGCTTCATATGGCTGCAAAAGCCGGACAATCAGATCTGCTGGAAGCCCTGTTACTTCATAACGCCAACCCCAACATGACTACCGGGCCCTGGTCCTACAAGGGCGAGTGCAAGAGGATGACGCCATTAAGATTTACATTACTTTATGAAGGCAAGGATGTTAAAGAAATCGCAAAAGTCAGAAAATCAATGATTCAAACACTGCTGGAAAGCGGTGCCGACCCAATGACTATTGATACTACAGAGATAGCAGAATTCGTTGAACCATTAGAATTAATGCTAGAGACCCTTCTGGTTGAATCAACAAACTCAATAAAACACACCAAAATCCAGCAAACATACCTGAAATACCTGAGAAAAGTAATAAAAGATCATTCAGATCTACAAGCAAAAACAGAGTCCGGTTGCACGCCTGAGGAGATAGAATCAGCGCAGAATCTAATGAGTTTATTGGATAAGCTTATAAGCAAGTCAGAAACTATGCCAAAACTTCAGAACTCATGCCGTGCCATCATACGTTCCGAACTGAGCTTCCCAGTCCGCAGAAGCATTAAGGACCTCGATCTTCCCAGAGAAGTCAAAAAATTCATCTGTGACAGAGGTGGAATCTGACAGGAAGAAAAACCCTGAAAAACTGCGGGAAAAGGATTAAAGAGGAAATAACAAGACAGGGTATAAATTTCTTGCATACCAATATGCTCTTTAGTACAAATAGACAGGCCGAAACGCAAAACAATAAAAATAATACCAAGGGTATTTTCTAAACATCGTCGTATATATAACCAACTGCGGTTCAAAATATGGCGAGGTAACCGGTGATAGTGGGGACTATTGCCAGAAGCTCCAGGGCTGTAAAGGAATCCGGGTTACCAGTGCTACAGCGTCGTTAAAATGCCCAATTGGTGAAAAAAATAACTCTAATAATAAAACGGCAAGGACACACCTCCTCATGTTGACACCACAGAAACGACTGCAGCTCGCACCTGCAACCGCTGGTTTTGTTTTATCCGGAACATTGCTCTTCTCTGCTTCTGCCCAGGCTTTTGAGTTTGAGGCTATGGATGGTGAGGTACAGGGAACCATCAATACTACCATCACCCTGGGTGCCAAGTATGATCTTAAAGGTTATGAAACGCCGGATGGTGCTGAGCAAAACGAAAACGATGGTGATCGTTCTTTTGATAAAGGCTTTGTTATCAAGGCTCTCAAACTGACTTCTGAGCTGGACTTGAAAAAAGATAACTACGGTTTCTTTGGTCGTGCTACTGCTTATTACGACCATGTACTGATGAATGGAAGTAACAAGTGGGAGTCCAATAACGCTGCTGATGTTGCCAAAGGCTTCGACGATGAAGCTGGAACATTTAACGGCTGGTCTGATGCAGTAAAAGATAATCAAGGACGGGGAGCCAAGTTACAAAGTGCTTATTTATACGGTGACTGGACATTTGATGGCGGTCAGAAACTCAGTGTTAAACTGGGTGATCAGACCCATAACTGGGGTGAATCTATTTTCTACGCCGGTGGTATGAGAGATTTGAACGCCTATGATGTTGCACTCTCTACCCTTCCTGGCTCTGATGGTGATCTGAACATTGCCCAGGGGATGCTGATGGCAGACCTCCAGTTCAATGATGAAATGAAACTGTCAGCTTTTGCCCAATATGACTGGGAAGGTTCGATTATGTCAGGACGTGGCACTTACGGCTCTGGCGCAGATCTCTTTGTTCCTGGCTCTGACTTTGCCTACTATGAACTGTCGAGATTCGGACTGAACACTATTGGAACCGCAGGTTACGACTCTCTGTTAGCTGCTGCCCTGGGTGAAAACGGCGCAAATATTGCTACATTTGGTGACTACGGAAAAGTTGCTAATGTCGGTGGTGTAGTCGATGCAAGCGACTCTGGCCAGTGGGGCATGAAGTTCACCTTTACCCCTGAGTCACTACCAAACACCGAATTTGCAATTTACTACGCTAATTACCACTCAAGCATTCCATTTTTTGAAGCAAAAGTTACTCAAGCGTCTGCTCTCGGCGGCTTAAATATTTCCGGTATCACTTCTGCAGTAGGTGAATCTCCTAACGCAACAGTTGAGACCTTCCTTGATGCTATCAACGCTGATCCAACCAATACCAATCGACAGGCGGTACAGAAGGGCTTGGCAGCAATGTATATGCTACAAAATGGTGTGGATGCCCGAGTAATTTACCCAGAAGACATTAAACTCTGGGGTGCCAGTTTTAATACTAAAGTCTGGGGCTACACACAAATTGCCGGTGAAATCACCTATAGAGAAAATGCACCAATCTGGATTGATCACCCGGATGACATTCTTGGTAGCGGTGTTCTTGGTATCAGAGACTTTGCACTTGGCAATGATGTTAATATTTCTCAAGCTACGGGAAAAACCGTCAAAGCTGACCAATGGTATCAGAATATCGAACGGACACCGATGTGGGATGCCTCCTTATCTGTCATCCAACCATTTGGAGCCGTTTTAGGCACTGATCTGATGTACGTTGTTGCTGAAGCTGCGTTTGAGCAAGTAGCTGGTCTGAATGATGAATACTATGGCCGCATCTTGGGAAAGGGCGCTGAATCAGGAATCAATGAGGAAGAACGTCTCGACCGTAACAGCTGGGGCTACAACGTAATGGTTGGTGCCAACTGGAATGATGTCGCAATACAAGGCCTTAACCTGGAGTCGACTTTCCGGTTTACTCATGATGTAAACGGCAATTCCCATAAGACTGGCCGCTTCGAAGAAGGCGAAAAGAGGATCAATATGGGTCTGACCGCCAAATATGACGATATGATGGCCAAAGTGACCTGGGGTGGCGATGCCGACAACGTTCTGCGTAAAGGTACGATTACCGGAACAATTGGTTATACCTTCTAACCCTTCTCGTTCACACGGTCCCTAAGAGGCTGTCCGAGAATAGGCTGCCCTACTGCGGTTGCGATAAATTGGTCTAAAAA
>NZ_JAHHPM010000161.1 GCF_024606345.1 Endozoicomonas sp. YOMI1 | reverse complement strand
TCACTCTGCGGCGTTACAACTCCGGTCACATAGCTACGGCTATGCTCCCTTCGTTATGCCTTGCATAGCAACTGACCACTTAGCCAGAAAATACAATTCCATTTGGCCAACTACTTAATCTTATTGGCTAGAAATACATGATTTCATTTGGTTAACTGACTAATAATTTTAAATCATGACACAACATGTTAATTTCAATATTTGCTAATAGTTCTGTAACAGAGAACTGCTATCATTACTTATTATTTGCTGACTAAAAAGGATTTATCAGTTGAAGAACTACATATTCAAACAGGTCAGGCAGCAATCAATTAACCCAAACCATCATTATCAATTTATAATCATTGACGGTTTTTTTAAGGCTTTGTGCCACTCTTTACCTTTGATTCAATACTTTGGCTTCACCGGCTTTATTAAACAACTTATAAAGGCCATTATGCCAAATCGAATTTTTTATTTTCTTTTGAATTCTGGTCAACTTTCAGCCTGCGGCTGTCTTAATGTTGGTTTTTGCCGTTATTATCAGGTAAATTCTTCTGACGTCGTTATTGGTTCTATCTGGACAAAGCCTGAATTAAGAGGGCAAGGTCTTGCAACCATCGGTATTCTCACAGCCATGAACCACATGATATCCAGGGGATTTTATACTTTTTACATTGATACTCAGGAAAACAATCAGGCCATGCTTAAATCCATTGAAAAACTAGGATTCGGTTCTGCTTGTGGAAGTTTCAACAGCTAAAGGCTTAAGTGATAAATATGGATATTAAAAATCTTCTGGCTGATGCCAGGCTCGCTCTATCGCTACCAAAACTGAAAATCCTCCTTGACCTGAAAAAAACATCAGAAAACCATGTATTTTATGCTGATGTCGTTCGGGATTTTTATCAAATGGCAACTCACCGTCATCCCCGCTTCCCATTGATTCGTAATTTGCAATATGGTGTAGCTCTGATGCCACTACCAGAGAACCACGACCATTACCTGAAAAACATTGAAAGCTCAGCCCGCAGAAATATAAAAAAGGCCCAGCGAAAAGGTTATACATTCTCTCGAATTGATTACAACAGCTACCTTAATGCCATTGGCAATATTCACCGTTCGGCACCTGTAAGACAGGGTGCTATGCCCAGCGAACTACTTGATAATGAACCTACACCAATTAACAACCCCGAGACATTAACCAGTACTCATGACTACCCTTATTTTGGCATATTCAAAGAAGACAAACTGGTCGCCTATGCCGGTTGCCTGGTGGCTGGTGAGATGATTCTACTTTCGACCTTTTTTGGCCATGATGATTACAAATCTGATGGCATCGTGCCTCTGTTAATTTCCGAAATTGCCAAGTACACCTATGAACACTACCCTTTGGCAAAATACTATGTCTACGATGCTTATTTCGGTGGTAGCGCCAGTTTGCGACGATTCAAAAAGAAATTTGGCTTCACCCCATACAAGGTGAGCTGGTTGCTTGACTGAGCCTACATCAGCTTAGCAGCATTATTATCGAAGATGATGTATGGCTGGCAGCGTTGTTACCAGAGATGCGCCTTCCGGTGCTTGCTGGGAGGAGTCCGGCCAAGGTCATCAAATCACTGAATTTGCCATCGGAGAGTAACAATGGCTGATCTCATTGTATTTGGAGAAGACTGGGGAGGCTTACCTTCCAGTACCCAGCACCTGATCAGTCATTTAATGACAAGACATCGGGTAATCTGGGTAAACTCCATAGGCATGAGGTCGCCGCAGCTTTCGTTCAGGGATATAAAAAGAGTCTGGCAAAAAATGATGGCCATTTTTAAACATACTGGCAAGTCTGCGCAAATGCCCTCAAAGCAAATACCCCCTGTTATCATTAACGCCAAAGTTCTTCCTTTTCACAGATTCAAACGGGTTCGTCGACTTAACAAACGACTTTTACTGAAAGACATTAACAGGGCACTAGAACAGGAAGGATTTGATAAGGTTATTCTCTGGCTCTCACTGCCAACTGCCGTCGATATGGTTGGTAGCTTGAATGAGCAGGCTTCCATCTACTATTGTGGTGATGACTTTGAAGGCCTTGATGGTGTGGACCATAAAATGGTCAAACCATTAGAACAGGAGCTGGCTGAAAAGGTTGACCTGATTCTTGTAGTCAGCAAAACACTGGCCAGGAAGTTTACTCATCCTAACACTATAATCCTTCCTCACGGAGTTGATTACCCGCTGTTTTCATCACCGGCAGCCAGACCTCATGATCTTCCGGATAATGGCCCCATTGCCGGTTTCTACGGCAGTATTTCTGCCTGGCTGGAGACGGACATGCTGGCCCAATCCGCCACAGCCCTGCCCAGCTGGCAATTTGTTTTTATTGGTGATATTAAAACCGATGTCTCATCCCTTAAGGCTTTGCCAAATGTACACTTTCTGGGAGCCAGGCCCCATAATCAACTACCCTCCTACATTCAGCACTGGAATGTAGCTATGCTGCCCTTTCGCAACAACAAACAGATAGCGGCCTGTAATCCCTTGAAGTTGAGGGAATATCTTGCATCGGGTACACCCGTCGCTGCCACTTCTTTTCCTGCGGCAAGAGAATATGAGAATCTCCTGGCAATTCAGTCACCTAAAGAGCCATTTTCCAGAGTCATTTTGAGAGCTAATAGACTGATAGAAGAGAAAGACAAGAGACAGAACAGGGTCTCAACCGAATCATGGCAACACAGAGCCACTCAGTTAGAAGCACTGATCAACCACTTATCACGTTAAAAACACACTGCTCATTTAATTAATTTCCTCTTTCAACAGAAGCTACAATTAATAGTAATGAAGCATAAATATCTGTGTTTATTGCTAAAAAGTGTCATAGAAGCTGATAACAGGGAAGTCACCGTGATTAAGCGATATGGATCCCGCATCTTTGCCGTACTGATATTTTTCAGTATGTCATTCCTTTACGGATGCAAGTCACAACTTAATTTTCAGGCCCTGATGGAAAAGGAGCAAGCAAGATCAACACAGCAAATTGCGGATGCCATCGCTCGAATAAATGAAGCAGAGAATGCATTACCTATTTCAAAAAATATGTATCGTCGTCAATTATCTATCAATTTCAGCCAACAGGAATTAGAGGTTAATAATCAGCATAAACAAGTCATTGGTCTATTTTTTAATTCATTACCCAAGAGCCAGCAACTCAACATCATTATTTCTGTAGCTCCTTCTTCTGCCGGACAGCCCTTCAAAACACTGAATGACTCTTGGGCAAGGCTACAGAGTCTGAAAAATATACTGGAGCAATACAGCGAAAAAATAGAGCTGGTTTACCAACCTGAACTGGATCTTGATTCAGCGACCATTCATGCGGTGGGAAACGATATTTCCGGAGGTAAAGGTGTCCAGTGAAATGCTGAGGAACCTCTTTCGACTTCTCAGCGCAGCCTGGCGACGTCGCTACACTATTTGTGTGCCCATACTCATCATGCCGGTGATTGGTTTTATGGCCAGCTTTATGGCCCCAAAATATTATGAAGCACACACCACCATACTTCTTCAGAATACCACTGAGCTAAACCCGATTCTGGAAGACTTCACCATATCCACAAACTTGGAAGAACGGCAATTAGCGCTGCAAATACTCCTTAAGAGCCGCAAGGTATTAAAGGGTGTAGCTAAAGCCGTTGGGTTTATCGACTATAAATCGTCTGAGGAGCAAATAGATGAAGCCATTGATGAGCTATCAAGTGCATTATCTATCGTCTTCGGCGGTGAACTGGTCAAAATCTATTATCGAAGTCAGAACAAAACCGATATTAAAGAGCTGCTGACCAAAGTTACTCAACACTTCCTTACTCTGGTTCAGGCACCACAAAAATCGTGGCAGGTTGCCTCAACCCAGTTTCTCAAGGATCAGGTAGATAGTCGACATAAGGAGCTTTCTGACGCTGAGTTGAAACTATCTGAATACAAGGCAAGGTTCGCATTGGAACTTCCGGAACTCCATAAAGCGAATGTAACCAGACTGGCAGAACTCCGCCAGTTGTTAATGGAAAAAGAGACAGAACTGGTCGGTGCCAAAGCGGCAATGGAAGAGTTCAATGGTAACCTGGCTCAAACCAACCCCGTTATCGGTAAACTTGAAGAGCGAATTATTAACACCCGCACCACACTGAGTATGCTTCGCTCCCGTTATACAGAGAAGCACAGCAAAGTTCAGACTCTGGTAAGAGAGCTCGATAGACTGCAAGCTGAACGCCAGCGAATGATTGCTGAAAGCAGTCAGTTAAAAACGGAAGATGTTCAACGTCTCTGGAACCTGGCGTCATCAACACCCTCTGTTTCAATGGATAACCCTCAGGGAGGTCAGACCACCATTCTGGCCTCTCAGCTTCAGGCGGTTCAGGAAGCTAAAGCCAAAGTGAACAGCCTGCAAAATGAAGTAAAAAACATCAAAGATCAAACCGACCAGCTCCAGAATAAAGTACAGCAGTTTGCTGAAGTAGAACGGACTCTCGTTGAACTGCAACGTGACTTTACTATAAAACAAAAACTTTATGATGATTTTCTTAACCGTTATGTCATGGCAAAAGTGGCGGAAGACCTTAGCGGTTATCAGGAGTCAGAACAGGTTAAAATCATCGACGAACCCTTCACACCCAGCAGTCCTAATGCGCTTCCGGCTTCATTATTTATTGTTGCAGGCGTCTTTGCCGGTCTGGGTATCGGTACAGGTCTGGCAGCAATTTCAGAAATATCTGATAGCACCTTACGACTTCAGGATAGTATTGAACGCATTGCGGGTATCCCCGTTCTGGCCAGGATACCGTCCATGCCCACAGCGCCACCCCTGGTTTACGACCCGGAAAAAGACTGGTTCGATGAGGGGGAGGTATCATCATGACAACACCTCTCGTTGTAGCACAGATAGTCCAGCACCTTGCCCCGGGCGGTATCGAGACAATGGCTTTAGACATACAGCGAAAAGCCAGAAACCCGGAACATGTTCATATTATCAGTCTCGAGGGAACACCGTCTGAAGCGATTGAGCATTGGCCAAGACTTCAGGACATGGAAAGGGTTCACTTTCTGACCAAACCTCCCGGATTGAGTCTCACGACGGTTACCAAGCTCGCACGACTGTTACGACAACTTAATGTTGATGTGGTTCATACCCACCATGTAGGTCCCCTTATCTATGGTGGAATCGCCGCCAAACTGGCCAGATGTAGCCATGTACATACTGAGCACGATGCCTGGCATCTTAACCAGCAAAAACGACGCTGGCTGGTAGCGGCCTGCTTCCACCTGCTCAAACCTGCCGTTGCCGCAGATGCAGAACTGGTTGCAGCCAGCATTCGACAACATATTCCACTCTTTACACCATCCGTGGTTCTTAATGGAATTGATACGGATAAATTCCAACCAGCAGACCAAACAGCGGCCAGAAATAAACTGAACCTACCCCTGGATGCGGCCATTATTGGTTGTGCAGCACGTTTTACCGAGGTTAAAAGCCATCATCTTTTGATTCATGCTTTTTCCAGATTATCCGACAATGCACACCTTGCGCTTGCCGGTGGCGGAGAACTGGAGCATGAACTCAGAAATCTAACCAGACAGCTTAACATAGAGCAACGGGTACACTTTCTGGGTGTCATTGATGATATGCCCGGCTTCTACCACGCTATTGATATTTTCTGTCTCGCCTCAAAAAAGGAAGGTCTCCCACTCTCGCCGCTGGAAGCTCAGGCTTGCCAGAGAGTTGTTGTCATCACCGATGTCGGTGGCTGTCGTGAAGCGGTTGATCCACAGAGCGGTATCCTAATCAAGGCTGAAAGTACACAGGCATTGGAAACCGCTCTCAAAACACAGCTCTGTTCAGGCATCAATAAAGAAAAACAGGAGTCGGCACGCAATTTCGTGGTTAACCATTGCAACCTTGAGAGAATGATCAGTCAATACGATGACCTGTATTGCGGGAGGCCAATATGATCGAATGGCTGGCCTTAATTATCTTCTGCATGGCAGGCATGGTGATTGTATATCACCATATTGGTTATCCCGTCGCTCTGAAATTGCTGACACAGGGACTGGAAAACACACTACCCAACTTTTATCAACGGCACCATCAAATCACGCCTCTTGATCATATGCTGCCAAGCATCAGTCTGATCATGCCCGCCTATAATGAAGCTGGCACTATTCAGGAAAAAATCAGAAACCTTGCTGCCCTTGATTACCCGGACTATAAACTGAAAGTGATTCTGGTTTGCGATGGCTGTACAGATGGTACTGCCCAGCTGGCAAAAGAGACACTGACCGAGCCTGAGTGCAACCATTTGAACCTGGCGGTAGTAGAAAAGTCTGAAAACGGCGGGAAAGTCGCTGTTTTGAATGAGGCCATCAGCCTCTCCCGTTGCAGTGTGGTTGCCCTATCCGATGTGTCATCACTGTTATCGAACGATAGTCTGTTAATCGTTGCGGCTCACTTAAGCAATGAAAACACTGGGGTAATTTGCGGTAGCTACCACTTTTTAAAATCTCTCAGTGTTGGCGAACAGGCCTACTGGCAGTATCAGCGAAGCATAAAAACAAGAGAGAGCACCCTGGGTGCAACCTTGGGCGTGCATGGTGCATTTTATGCCTTTCGCCGTGAACTGTTTGACCTGATCCCCGCAGACACGATCAATGATGATTTCACCCTTCCTGTACAAATAACCATGAAGGGCTACCGATGTCTTTATGACCCGAGAATAATTGCCATGGAACTCGAACAGGCATGCAATGAAATGGACTTTCAGCGAAGAAAGCGAATTGCTGCCGGCAATATTCAACAGGCCATTCGTCACGCTGGCTTATTGCATCCAAAGTTTGGAAAGATAGCCTTCAACTTTTTTTCCGGTAAATTTCTGCGCCCATTCATGCCACTATTCCTGTTTATGGTACTGGCATCTTCAGCATTACTGTCTCTGTCATACCCTGTTTTTCAGATTATTCTGGCCATTCAACTGGGCATTTACGGCATCACTGTCTTTTATATCTTCCGTCGCTCACAACCAGATCATAAGAAATTGAGAGTACTTTTTTACCTGGTATCCGGACACCTGGCCATGGCTATCGGCTTAATTAACTATCTTTCAGGCCAAACCAAAGGCCAATGGAAAAGAGTAACTACTGAAACATAAGGATTTAAACACGTACTTAAGGAGTGTACCCATGAAAGAATCAACCTACGTCCATCCCCTCGCCTCAATGTGCAAACGATTAATGGATATTTTTATCGCCCTGGCCGGGCTGGCAATCACCCTGCCACTGTTTCCCTTTATCGCACTGGCCATTCGTCTTGATAGCCCCGGACCCATTATTTATCAGCAGATGCGTATTGGCTACCAGAAGGAAAACTATATTCGTTTATTCATGATGAAAAAATTCAGAACCATGCGGAATGATGCTGAGTCAGGAACAGGCCCCGTTTGGGCTAAGAAAAATGACCCGAGAATTACCAAAGTTGGTAACTTCCTTAGAAAAACTCGTCTTGATGAACTGCCACAACTCTGGAATGTCCTGGTTGGTGATATGGCCATTGTTGGTCCAAGACCCGAACGGCCCGGAATGTACAATAAACTGGAAACGAACATTCCATTTTACAGTGAACGAACGTTTGATGTAGTTCCCGGCATTACCGGTCTTGCCCAGGTAAACATGGGTTATGACGAAACATTGAATGATGTGAGAAATAAAGTTGCCTATGACCATGCCTACGCCCTGGCTCTTAGCAGCCCATGGGAATGGCTGAAAATGGATATTTACGTCATGATCAAAACCATTTTCGTTATGGTAACCGGCAGGGGGCAGTAGAGCGGCAATCAGCTCTCATGCTGAAACAAAACACCGGCAATCTCATCCAGGCCTTGCCTTAAGGCCTCCCGGCTATGCACGCCTGGCTGGAAAGTATCCACCAATGGAATTGTCTGTATATCACAATGAAGGTTTTCAGGTTGCTCGTTCTCAGCAGGCCACAATAGCACGTCTGGATATACGCCCGTCATTTCACTCATCCATGACAGTTTATCGCTGATGGACATTTTTCCGACAGCTGACACTTCCTGATTAATATTACCTACAAATACTTTCAAGGCGTTGCTGTTACCAATACTTTCTGCAACCTCTGGCATCAAGATCGCCGGTAAGATGCTGGTCATGAAACTACCCGGCCCTAAAATAATCATATCTGACTCTTTGATCCTGGCTACTGCTTCATCTGTCGGTTGTATCGCAGGCAGAATCATCAACTTCTCCGGGCATTTCTCCAGAGCATCAATGGTAGTTTCACCAACCACTTCCTGTCCATCCACGATAGCGCCGAGACGAGCAGGCTCTTCCGACATTGGGATCAACTCTGCACTAACCTGTAACATCTGGCGAATCAGGTTTATGGCATCCAATGGGCGAACACACATTTGATCCATTGCCAGTAAAATCAGGTTACCCAGGTTATGCCCACTGATATCACCGCTATTTTTAAAGCGATACTCAAACAGAATCCGTGCAAGGTTTGGGGTATCCGAACACAGCTGGTTTAAGCAATTCCTGAGATCTCCCCAGGCAATACAGCCACTGCCATCCCTGAGTCGACCCGTTGACCCACCATCATCCGTAGTCGCAACTACTCCTGACAGGCGCCCACCGAGAAACCCCAGGCTCGCCATGACCCGACCAAGGCCATGCCCACCACCAATAGCAACAATCCGGCGACACTGATAGAGCGTTTTTACAGAATACATGGCAAGTTCTTGTATGAGTATAAAATACGGTATATCGTGCCTTTCACCAGGAGATCATCGTCTAAAGCCTGCTCAGCCTCATACTAAAATGATCTCCCTTAACTGATATCAGGTTTGTGTTGAACCAATGATGCGTGGTGTTATCAGGAATAAACGTACCTGCTTGATCTTTGACTTTGACTCTGCACGGAACAAATGGCCTAGAACCGGAATATCACCCAGCAATGGAACTTTGGTAAGCTTTTCTTCATCCTGTTCTTTATAGAAGCCACCAATTAACAGGCTCTCCTGCTCACTGATGATAGCCTGGGTATTAATTGAGCTGTTAGTCACTGCCGGTAGTTTATTGCCGACGTCTTCTGTGCCCTGGCTTCCTGTACCATCCTGAATATTAACGCTCATATGAATACGTCGGCCCTGCTCTTCACGAACAATTCTTGGAGTGACCTGTACAACAGTACCTGATGTTACCGGGAATAGTTCAGAGTCTTCATTGCTGGCCACTGAAACATAGAATGTACTGCTATTATCAAGAATGGCTTCTATGTTATCGAGAGTCAGGATAGATGGCCTTGAAACAATTTTGACCCTCCCTTCATCGGCAAGCAGCTTTAAGTTCGCATTAAATGACCCAAGAGTACTGGAGACAATGGTTGTATAGTTTGGTGACGGGGCATCATTTGGATAGGGCTCAAAAGTCAGCTTGGTTTTCCTTGAGCTATCGGTATTATCCCAGTCGACTCCCAGAGCTTTCAGATCCTGTGTGTTGATATCAATAATTGAAACACTGATCTCTATCTGAGAAGTCGGTTTATCAAGAGAAGCGACCAGCTCTTCATACATTGGCATCTTGGATTCAAGATCATGCACGATGATCGCATTCAGTCGTGGATCAGCATTGATATACACTTCATCGGCTACCGCACCGGCATTCAACTGCTCCCCTGCGGATGACTCTGAGCCATCTTTCGGAGCGGGCTCACCGGATTTACTGACACTCTCTGCCGGAGTCACGGATGGGTTAGGCACTCCCTGCCTGGTAACTTGAGCTACACCGCCACCTTTAATAATTCTCGTCAGAATCGTGGCCACTCCCGGAACTGTCAGTTGCTGACCTCTGAAACTAAATGACTTATCGGTTGCCCAGGCATATTTCAGCGGAAAGGTGCGAACCGTCAGTTTACTCTTCTGACGTTCCCCTTCTTTCGCATCAAGCAGCAGTGCTGTCTGAGAAACCAGCTCAATATAACGGGGAGGCCCGGAAATAAAGACAAGACCTTCTTTCGGCTGTTCCTTCCAGAAAAAACGACCATCCCAGATACCAATCTTTTTCAGGGTTTTCTTCAGCTGCTTTATTGGTAAATAGTTTAAGCTGATAATCTGCTGGCTGGAGGAGCTGCCATCATAAACAAACAGGGTATGCCCATCAAAATACCAGATAAAACCATAGATATTGGCCAGATGATCCAGGAAATCAACAGGGGTCATAGGACCAATCTTGCCATTAACCTCCCCAACCACCGTTTCCGCTATGATGGATGGCATATAATAGCTACCCGCAAAATTCTGCAAAACTTCCTTCAAGCTGTCGCCATTGCCAAAATACGCATACGGACGCACACCAAACGCTGCCAGGGCAGGTGATTCATCATCACCAATGGTACCTTCAAAATCATCAATCGCATCCTGGATGGCATCCTCTGCAGAAATAACCATACCATTTCCGGATGGTGTATTGGGTCGCATCATATAGAGGTTGGTTGAAGATTGATTTACCTGTTGACGGTCGTCTTTCTGGGCAAAGTTATAATCAAAATCAGATGTTGCTGCATAATGAGCTTGACTACCATACTGGGAGATACCAGCCTCTTTACCGGACAGTTGCCCATCATTGATAAGTGGCATTAGCCGTGCTCTTTCGGCATCAACAGATGAGCCATCTAGCCTGGGAAACGCCCTGGCATCCAGTGGTCTCCCCCGGGCAACAGAATCCCCGGCTGAATTGGGAAATACTCTGGCGTCCAGAGCCCTCCCCTGCTCAGCTGAATGAAGGCCAGGCTGTTCCGGCACGATGTCGGATGGAAAATAGATAATCTGTCCCACCCGTAATGCCTCAGTAGTATTCAGTTTGTTATAGCGGGCAAGCTCATTTACCTCAAACCCGTAACTGCCGGCAATCACTTCCAGAGTCTCATTGGGACGCACTAAATGTTTTCTGGTTTGTGGCTCTTCAGATGACCAGTTCGCCAGCGCCTGAAAGGTAATCGCCAGTAAAAGGGACAGGATTATCAGGGTATTTCTTATAAAGCCCATCAGACGCGTGCCTCCATGCTCATGTCTGCTCCAGCTTATTCAACAGCCCTTAATGAATAGATGCCTTGTAAAGTCGGGAGTGTCAATAAACGTTCGTTACACACCAGTTTATCGGAAAACAAACTGGATTCACCAGTATTTCGTCAAAAAAATAATTAACATGAGAAAAATCCATTAATCACTTTGTAGACCCGCCGATAGAACGAAAGGATTAAATTATCAGGCGGGCTTTATCATGGCAGCACCAGTTTCTTTCGGTAACGGCATTTCAGGTATTTCACGGATCGACAGCGCTTTAGTGCACTCAGACTTTCCTAAATCAAAATCAAATTTCAAACCTTCCGGTGACAAGGTTATTGATTACACCTGGAAGGCACTGGAAATGAGCCGTAATTTTGAGAACCGTGAACTTGAGTTTGCCACCAACATTTCCGGTCATAATATCTATTCAAGCCCGGAGGAGCATTACCGCTTCACACAGGATGCCATCGACTCTCTTTCCGCCTTTTTAAAGCAAACATCTGAAAACAGCAGCAATGCCAAAATAATGAAAGAAGCACTGTCAGTAATAGAGAGAGCCAAAGCAGACAGTGAATATTTAATGATGTGTCGTAATGTATTGATTGCCAGCTAAAGGATTAGTTGAATGGATAAGTCATTAAAAACCTGGATGCTGTCACAGGCGTCCTATTATCTTGAATACCTGCAGCCCAGAAAATCCATTGCTCTATTAGAAGCACTGATGTCAATAGACAAGAAAAACCCCGATATTTATCGCATGCTCAGCTATGCCTACTTACAGGCAGAACGACCTGAAGAATCCATTCGCGCAGCCGATAATTTCCTAAAATACGCAAGGCCTGGTAGTGATATTCGGGCTATTAAATGGATCAAGGGGCGAGCCCTGCTCAAGAAGAAAAAAGCGGCAATGAGCCGCTGATCTTCAAGACCATAGCCAGCCCCATAGCAGCGGCGCACCTCTCATGGCACAACTGTTACCCGGGCTGAATTTTGGCGGCAGAAATGATCTGGTACTGGCAGGCCTGTTGGTATCCATCATCGGGCTTATTATTCTGCCCATGCCAACCCCCCTGGTGGACTTCCTTATTGCATTGAACATGGGGATTTCCACCATACTTCTGATGACATCCATCTACCTGAAGTCGCCCCTGGAATTCTCATCTTTTCCGGGGGTGTTGCTCATAACGACCCTTTTCCGTCTGGCTCTGTCCATTACCACCACCCGTCTGATCCTTCTTCAGGCAGATGCCGGTGAGATTGTATATACCTTCGGTAACTTTGTGGTAGGGGGTAATCTGGTCGTTGGTGTCGTTATCTTCCTTATCATCACCATTGTGCAATTCCTGGTCATCACCAAGGGTTCTGAACGTGTAGCAGAAGTCAGCGCCCGTTTCTCTCTGGATGGTATGCCCGGCAAGCAGATGAGTATCGATGCTGACCTTCGGGCCGGAGCCATCGAAATGGAAGAAGCTCAGCGTCGTCGTGAGCTGGTTACCAAAGAAAGCCAGCTGTTTGGTTCGATGGATGGAGCCATGAAGTTCGTAAAAGGTGATGCCATTGCCGGTTTGATCATCATCTTTGTCAACATTACCGCTGGTGTCGCTATTGGTACCGGTAATGGTATGAGTGGCGGTGAAGCTCTCCAGCTCTACGCCATCTTAACCGTAGGGGATGGACTTATCTCCCAGATACCGGCTCTGCTGATATCCATTACAGCCGGTATTATTGTCACCCGTGTATCCAATGAAGATGCCAAGGACCTTGGTAATGAGATAGGCACTCAGCTTACCGATAAACCAAAGGCCCTTATGGTTGGTGGAGCCCTGTTACTTGGCTTTGCCCTGATCCCCGGCTTCCCGACACTGACTTTCATGGCTCTTGCTGCAGCCATTGGCGGCGGAGGCTACTTTCTGATGAGGAAAGTGGAAAAAGCCCGGACAGCTGAGGAAGATGGCGGTATTCCTGCCATGGCCGCGGCAACAGAGACACCCAGTGAGGCCAAATCCAGGTTGGACCAGCAGGAAGAGTTCACCCAAACTCTGCCCTTGATTATTGATGTCCCTACCTCTGTACAGAAAAACCTGAACACATCCTCCCTGAATGAGGAGCTGCTTAAAGTGCGGAAATCACTGTACATGGATCTCGGCGTTCCTTTTCCCGGTATACACCTGCGGTTTAATGACGCCATGGATGAGAATACCTACAGCATACTGCTGCAGGAAGTTCCCGTTGCATCGGGCTATTTCAAACCAGGCTCTCTGTTTGTGAGAGAGAGTAATGAGCATCTGGACATGCTGAAGATTCCTTATGAAGTTGGCGATCCGTTTCTGCCCAGCCTCGACTCTCTCTGGGTCACTGAAAGCCAGCAGGACAAACTTGAGCGCAACAATGTCAACTTTATGGACTCCTCAAAAATCCTGACGTACCACCTGGCACATGTCCTGAAAAAATATGCTGAAGATTTTGTGGGCATTCAGGAAACACGCTACCTTCTGGAAAAAATGGAAAGCAGTTTTGGTGAACTGATCAAGGAAGTCCAGAGGCTGTTACCCGTTAACAAGATCACCGAGATATTCCAGCGTCTGGTATCCGAAGATATTTCGATCAGAAACCTCCGCTCCATTCTGCAATCCCTGGTTGTCTGGGGACACAAGGAGAAAGAGGTTGTTCAGTTAACCGAGTATGTCCGCTCATCATTAAAGCGCTACATCAGCTACAAATACTCTAACGGCAAAAATATGCTGCCAGTATACCTGCTTGACCAGGATGTCGAAGATACCATCCGCTCCGGTATCCGCCAGACGTCAGCAGGCAGCTACCTGGCGCTTGATCCATCGACCTCTGCCCAGTTTGTGGAAAACGTTAAGCACTCTGTTGGCAAAATAGGTCATCTTGAGCACAAGCCTGTCCTGATCACGTCAATGGATATACGCCGCTATGTCCGAAAACTTCTGGAGCTTGAAGTCTATGACCTGGCAGTGCTTTCACACCAGGAGTTAACGGAAGAGATTACCGTTCAACCACTGGGCCGTATTTCCCTGTAAGCAAGTAATGTTCAATCATGGTCTGTGGATTTTTCGTACCAACCAAAATCATCAACCCTTTGGTGGAGCGCCTTGCAGCGATGAAGAGCATGACACCGAACACACGGCGTTTGCTCATCCATATCTCAGACTGATTGAGCTTCAGGTGACGAAACAGGTGGACAGCAAGGACCTTCTTTCCATTGCCCATCCACACTGAAATCTTCCCGAATCCGGAGCCTGAAAAAGAGTGCGTAACATGAGTGAATAAGTCAGTGGTGAGGTAAAAAAACGCTTATAAACCTCCCACAACCAACGAGCTGTCGAACGGGTGAACTATTCCAGGGTTTTCGGACAGGCAAGGAATAGTTTCTTTACTAGAATATCTCTTGTCTCAAGCGTTACTTCTGCACTAATTCTAGGGTCGAAAGGCGAATTGGAAAAGTCTGAAGCACCTCCACAATATTTATGTTCTTCTCCAATAAATTCAGTTAATTCTCTGGTAATTTTTTTCGCTTCTTCCAGGCTGTCAACTACGATCTCAAGATCGCATTTGCCCCATTTGACTTTTTTGATAGGAATGTCGTTGAATTTTTCTTGTAAGGCCATTAATAATTGACTCTCTTTGACTTCTTTTGTCAGGTTGCCAAAAGACTGTAACTGCTCATTTTTTGGTGGTAAAAATGCAGTTTCTGGAGAATCGTTATTGTTTTTACTAGGCTGCTGAGGTGCTTCCGGGAAATTTACCACCAAATTTTGAGCCGTTACAAAAGACTGTGTGGATGAGGAGGGTATTTCTTTAACTGGGTTTTCATTTTCCTTTGCTACCCAATCCTTAATCATTTTAAACATCTTTGGTTTTAGCGCTTCGTATTTGTTGAGGCAAAAACCTTTATGTTCTCCCCCACACATCACGCAGTTACCAGGAGGAATCCTTACTTTCTTTCTTTTCTTTTGAGTATGAGTAACATTGTTGTTAGAGCTAGCACCATCAGTAATTCCTGATTCACCCGAAGTAATCAGATAATCACCGTTTTTAACCACTGCTTCAAGCACACGATTGCCTTCATCATCGACAATAAAAACCAGCCCGGGGCTATCAAAATCAAATTTAAAATGATCGCTGTCAAAACCCACGGTTCTGGTGCTTATTGCTGTTGTAGTAGCAACTGAACCACTGGCACCTTCCTCATTTATTTCGGCTATGATTGTTTGCCTTGTGCTGAGGGTATCAGGTGTCGGTCCGCCTAATTTCTTTAATTTGTCCGGCGTTATTTCTATGCCCCGGAAAGAACCAATCTGATCCAATAGCTCGCCGTTCGTACTGTTTATTTTCATTACTGGGAACGTCAGTTCAACTTTTCTGGGTGTGCTGCTAATTGCTGTATTAATCAGATGATCAATGTCCTCTTTATTAATTCTGCCAATGTCATCTGGTAAAGGTTGAAGCGTTGCTATCGCCAACAAGTAAAGCTCCTTCTCCCCCTGCTTGAATGGTTTAGCGATGGCACTAAACATCCGATTAGGATCAACAAAGAAACCTATCCGATCCGTTAAACTCATCATTTTGACGTCAATTGTGATCCCGTCTGCACACATAAATGGCCGAAACTTAGTATTATTCTCATCAAACTTATTAGCCCATTGTCCCCTGAATAACAGAACATTGTTTATGGTGGTGTCGATTGAATCCCGAAGGGGATGTTTCGCCAGCAATTCAGGAATTTCACCCCCGGTAGCGTAATTGACGTATTCATCCGTCACATCAGCTATGTTTTTATTTCCATAAGAGGTTAGCAGCTTTGCTTTATAGTGCTGAGTGAGCACGTTTACAAAATCCTCGTCGTGGCACGGATTATATTTGGATGCCATGAAGTTCAATGTAGAAACCATCTGGTTAGATCCGAATCCGAAAGGATGTTTGCGGCTGAAACGACCCAGTTCTTCATCGATCGCCATAGCAAGCTGAGGTGTTAGTTCACCTGGAGCTAAGCCGAGGATCCTTTCCTTATCGTGATTATCCATGGTTGCCAGCAACATGCCCAGTGACGCGGCCAGGCTCGTACTGGACAAAACAGTGCTAGTCTTGCCTGCAGGGTTTAATATTTCAAAAGCCAGATCATGCATACATGCGGTCACTATACTTTTAGCGCGATCCTGGTATTTTTGCAGGTTGCAGGTTGCTGTTTCAGTCAGTGCTGCATGAGGTGCAGGTTGTACTGTTTGGGAAAAGCTGGTTGCGTTGATCATTTTGATACTCCTAATGCTGCTAATCCTGAGTATATCCGGGTTAAAAACAATTTATTTAACAGGGTGAAAGTGAGCGGTGCTCTTACCACTGAGAAGATTTCAGAATTATTTTTTCCAGTAGGATCAAAATCTACAGCGCTAACATAACTACCTGAATCTCTTGCTCCGGTGAATTCAATTATTTTTTTGTTGAGTTCTTGAGCTTGATTAAAATCTTTGATCTTAATGTGCAGCGTTTGATTTTCGTGGTTGTACAAGATTCCCAAAATATTCAACTTGTTATCTTTATTCAGTATCATTTGTATTGATGCGAGTATTTCGTTCTGGCCCAAAGGTCCCGCAATACCCTGGAACAACGTAACAGAATTTTTTAAAGATTTAGCCCCGTTGCCTTCTTCCGCTGGTCTGAAAATTGAATCAGTACCCGCAGTATTCCCCTCAAGCTTTTGCACTGACCTATTGCTCAGGGGGTGGGGCTGAACTTTTGTACTTTCTGCAGGGACAAAATAACTTGTATCCTTGATTATCGATTCAAGAAACAGATGTTTGCCATTATCGTCCTCAATAACGATCGCAATATAGCCGGGGCAGTCAAAAGTGAATGGTTCCGATTTTTCAGGTTCAGGTGACTCGACTGTAAAACCGCGAGTTATCCTGTTAACGACTGTGGTTGAAACAACCTGGGCACCCTCTTTATCAATGGTGGCATGAATCTTCTGACGCATGTCCAGATCGTCGTGCTTTGTTCCACCTAATTTCGTTAACATGTCAGCAGTTATCTCAACACCACTGAACTTACCAATTTTGTTAAGTAATGATGTATCAGTACTCTCTATTTTTATTTTAGGCAGTTTCAAGGTGATTTTTTGCTCTTTCGCTTCCAGTGATTGGTCAATCAGTTGATGAAGCGTTTCAGTATCAAGATGATCAATGCCATTTGGTGAACTTTTAATAGGCGTTATTGCAACAAAATGAAGTTTTTCAGTGCCGTGTTGAAAAAACGGTATCGTGATCGCTGCAAAACCCTTTACCAGGGCGCATTTGAAATCCCTGGGTTCAGAAATCATCATTTCGACGGCAGTTTTACTGCCGTCTGCACACAGAAAGTCGGAGGATTCTTTACTATTAAAAGCATGAGTCCAGATCCCATTGAAGCACGAAACATTACCCATAGAGAGGTTGATATAATCCCGTTCCTCAGAGGTGAACAAACTGGATATGTGACCTTTGGTTTTAGACTTGACGAACTCTTCAGTCACATCAGCTACATTTTTATGTTCAATGGTTTCCAGTTGTTTCGTCTCGTAGCATTTGGACAAGATACCGGCAAGTTCACTATCGCGGCAATGATACTGGGAAGCAATGAAGTTCACAGTAAAAATCTTCGAGTTGTTTTCGCAGGCGTACTCTTGGCTGAATCGGCCCAGCTGGCTGTGGATTTCTTTCTCCAGTGCCGGTGTTAATTGAAAGCGTTGGTTTGTCATGCCCAGAATTTTTTCCTTCACATTAACATCATCAATGGCGGCTAACAGCATGCCCAGTGCCGAAGCCAGGCTTGCGGTGGATAGCGCAGTACTGCGTGTGCCAGCTGGATCTATTAGTGCAAAGGATAATTTACGAATACATTCCTGAACAATAGTTTTAGCGTAATCCCCGGGGTGATATTCAGTAGCAATGATGTCAACTCCCGAGAATAGATGTTGAGGGGTGGGATTAAAAACATTGCATGAGTCGATCATTTTAATAATCCTTGTTTCCAAATTTAATGCCTTGGACAGTTTTTATCTGTAATTCCGAGAGCTACAGTTTTACAGGTCACCTTAGGACAGACTGTCTAGTTAGACAGCCTCTTAAATTTAAGGTTCCGAAAAACTGACTTCAGTAGTACTAAGAGGCTATGTTGTTTAAAGGTTGAAAAGAAAATAGTACCAACAAACTGTGATATCTGATCTTTTAAGGCAGCATTATTAGACTGGTAGGCAGCTAAAATGGGGTTTATTTGACTTCACTCGTACTTTAGTCGATTACCAGGCAAGTAAAATTGAACCAATAAATCACTTTCAACCCTTAAGCACAATTAGAGCCAGTTAATCATTTGCTTTCATGTAAATCACTAACCGGTTTGTTGCTGATACTAACACCCCGATTTTGCAGGCAATAATTATCAACCTTCTGTTGATTAGGATGAATTGCTACGATTGTTCAGCCAGTGAGTCCAGGTCGACCGAAGTGCAAAACTCCTTAGCCCGAATATTTAATATTAATAGTAGAGTAAGGATATCTCGTTTCCGGGCTATGATCATTGTGATGTTATCGAAAGGCAGGAAAAACTAGTACGGCAGCGGCTGGAGTATGGAGCTGGCAGCATGGTTCTTTACAGTGCTGACAAACCTGAAGGTCTGGAAGATCAATCAAAAGCTGTGATTGAAAGGCTATTTTAAAGCTATCATTATTAATGACCGGAAGCCGCCAGAAGATTTAAGCCCCTGGCTTTCCTGGCAGATAGATGAAGACCGTCTCAATGAATTACGAATCCATGACCCACCTGTCTAAAGATAGAGCTCAACCCAGTCTGTAGTTCGTATTAAGAGGATAACCCTTTGCTGCTCGTTGGCGGGCGTTGTTGGGTTTAGCGATCAATTACTGTTATGAAAAAAATAACACTATAACCTATTGAATTTTAATCACTTTATAAAAAGCCCAACATATTGAAAAGATATCAGGGGGTTACGCTTTCAAAAAGTCCCAATATATTTGGAAGATTGATATTCATTCGATTGTTTTAATCTCTAAATAATCAGCAGGTTATGGATTTAGATTTGTTTTGATTAGGGCTTTTGATTTTTTTTGATATGAAATCATATTGATATCTTTAATAAGAAATAAGAATAATAAAATCAACCGGGTTTTGAAAGAAAAGTTATATTTGATATTATAATTCAACTTCAAAGATGTTTTGGGCTTTCATCTTGATTTCCCTTTTACAAAATCAAACCTGCTAAATGGATTAGATAAACTTAAACTTCAGCTTGGTTGGATAATCTTCGGCGTATTAAGTCATATCAATGGGTTATAGTTATATCAATAAAGCCCATGGTACTTTTGCCGATGTTTTACCTGATAGCTGACTATCAGGATAATGATATGCATATAGATTTGGGTAATGGTTACTGCCTCAGAAGGTTCCTTTATGGCGATGCGATCTCACTGGCCAAGCATGGTAACAACTCTAAGATAGCAAGAAACCTTCGGGATACTTTTCCACACCCCTATACCATAGAGCATGCCAGAGCCTGGGTTCAGCATGTAAAGGAACATGAGACCAGAACCCGCTTTGCTATTGACTGTGGTGGTGAAGCTATTGGTGAAATCGGGTTTGTCGTTCAGCTGGATGTTCATCGTTTTGGCGCAGAGATTGGCTTTTGGGTCTCGGAAGATCACTGGGGTAAAGGCATTATGACCGCAGCGCTCTCTTATGTCTGCCAGTATGCATTCGATGAGATGGGGCTGGTTCGAATTTTCGCTGATGTACAGGCCGGGAATGATGGCTCTCGCCGTGTACTGGAGAAGTGCGGCTTTGAGCTTGAAGGTGTGATGAAAAAGCATGTTTATAAAGAAGAGCAGTTTATTGACCAACTGGTCTTTGCATTAGTTCGTTAATTGTCCTTTTTCTCTGGTTCCCTTATTTACTAACATCACTTCTACCCCTTTCCGGGGGAGAAGTGATGTTGCAGCACACCGGGCTCTCAAGGTCAAAACTGGGCTGGTCAAACTGAATAACATGCCAGAACCTGATCGGCTCAGACTCTATGGTGAAGCAAACTATCAGGCCAAGAGCTGGAAAGGCTTGGACACCCGCATAATTTACCAGGCTGTCTGATCAGAGTTTTCTCGCTAACCACCTCAGGATGTTTTATGCCTGTGCAGCTTAGGTTCTGCACTACGAGTTAAGAACCAAAGGCCTGAAAGGCACGGAGCTCGAAAAAGCGCAACCATCCACATTAATAATGAAGTTGTGTAAAATAGCCATGAAAGTGGTTGAATATAAAGACAGGATCAAACTCCGCTTGCCTCATAGCGGTCCATTCAAGAAGCTTTTGCAGCATGTAACCGAAGTCTTTTATCAAAATAAGAAGGCCATTATTGGCGGCAAGGTACCCAACAGCGACGCCCTGGAGCCTATCTATAACCAGCTGCCGGAGGAAACGCAGCAGGCTATCAACCAAAGTATCGAGCTAAAGGCCGGCCAGCTTCAGCCCAACGAGAAGTTTTTCGAGTTGATATCAAACGGAGCGTAGTAATCGCCTGCCAGCGTTCTTTTCTGAAATTGTTTGATGGCTGCAATGGTTTTCTCTGGCGAGGCGGGAAAGTTATAAACCGCTTCTGAAATGTATGGATAAAAGATCTGATCACGCTGGCTGGTAATCATCATTTCCCATGCCTCATCAAGGATATTAATGAGTTCTGAATGATTCTTTTGTTTGAGTATTTGAAAGAGGATATCTTTATTCATTTAGCCTTAGCTCTCATAGTTAAATGGTTCTGGAATTACCATTCATATATAGCGTCAATTGCCGAAATGATGTAAGCGCTTATTTAAGGACGTCTTCAAAACCCAACATCTGTCTGCCACGCTAACCCCTGTTTCAAAAACAGGAGCGAGCCGTGAATCAA
>NZ_JAHHPM010000013.1 GCF_024606345.1 Endozoicomonas sp. YOMI1 | reverse complement strand
CCCGCCACAGGGTCATGGCTCTGTATCACTTAAAAGAGGGTGGGCAGATGCGGCATAAATTACTGCCGATAAAGGTTGGCAACCCTCAGATCACAGTTACTTAACCGCCGAAGAATATGTAGAAGAGCAAACAGACAAACCAAAAAGTTGAAAAAGGAAGAAAAAAGTCTAATAACAAGCCTGGTGGTCAACATGGTCAGCAAGGTACCACCCTTAAGCAAACTGAGGCTCCGGACTATACCCGCTACTATCCGGTGAAAAGCTGTGAACATTGCCAACAGTCACTGCTGTCCACCAAAGCGTCCAATGTCGTTGAGCGTCTTGGAGAGGATAAGGTCAGAAATACCAAAGCCCTTTAACCTGTTTAGTCGAATATCCATCAGTTGTCAGTCAGAGCTGCAGTATAAGCCGCCCGTTATCCTCCAGGCCCAGCGTGCAATGAAGATCGCCTTGCTTTGAAATAACGACAGCTTCAATATTTGTCTGTTGATTCAGATATGAAATCGACGCTTCAACGGAACAAAGAAATCCCGCAGTACTCCAGATTTCGCCTTCGACAGAATGTTTGGAGATAATTGTCACACTGGCGATATCGGTTGAAATTGGCTGGCCTGTTTGTGAGTTGAGAAGATGGTGGTAATGCTGTCCGTTTGCCTGAAAAAAACGCTCGTTGATTCCTGAGGTCACCATGGATGCACATCTGAGCAGAACCACACGGCAGGTCTCACCACGACTTGATTGCGGATTTTGAATGCCAACATGCCATGCCTTTGTTGTGTTTTCCGGCGAGTGACCAATGGTCAAAACATTGCCGCCCAAATTAATAATCCCATGTTCAACACCTGCGTCCAGGAAATACTGTTTGATTTGATCGGCAAAGTAGCCTTTAGCAATGGCTCCCAAGTCAATCTCCATGCCGGGCTGGGACAAGTACACAGAGTGATTGTTATCATTCAGAGTAATTTTTTGCGGATCAACTAAAGATATTTTTTCAGCAATTTCACCCTTTGTTGGCACTCTGGCATCCTTAAAGCCAATGCGCCAGGCCTTAACCAGTGGGCCTATGGCAATATTGAATGGATTCCTCAAGTCATCACTAACCGCTTTTGCCTTTTTGATAAGGTGATACATGTCCGGCGGAACTGTAACCGGTTTCACTCCTGCATTTTGATTGACACTCATTAACTCAGAATCAGGTTGATTCACTGTGAAGCGCTGTTCGTATTGGTGGAGTTGAAGGTAGGAGTCCTGAATCAGCTGCACACCATTGGGGTGATGAATCTCCAGGTCAACGAAGGTTCCCATCATGTGAAATCGGGTTTTAAAACGTTTCATTGAGGTCTGCCTTTTTACGTTTCTACTTCACTTTATGCTTTACATCTACAAGAAACAGAGGGGAGCATTGCTCCCCCTCTGAATGAGGTTATTCAACATTTATTCAATGTTGCTTAAGCATGGTTGGCGACGCTCTCACCTGCAATACGACCGTAGGTAAAGATATCAATGAGTGCATTACCACCCAGGCGGTTACCTCCGTGGATTCCGCCAGTCACTTCACCTGCTGCGTATAATCCGGGGATAGCCTCTCCTTTTTCATTGACGAGCTTGCGTATCGATCTTCAAACCGCCCATTGTGTGGTGAACGGAGGGCTTGCGTGGAGTGCCATAGAATGGAGCCTGCTCCACTTTCAAGCCAAGGGCGCTCTTATTGAAGCCAAGAATCATGGCCCTGCTCGACAAAGCGGTTGTAACGCTCAATGGTTGCCACAAACTCTGCCACGGGTACCCCGATTTTTTCTGCCAGTTTCTCAAGAGTATCTGCTCTAACAATGATACCTTCTTCGATTTCCTGCTCGATGGTTTCATCAGAAGTATTCGCCGCGGTTTTACGAATCTCGCTGTCGGCAA
>NZ_JAHHPM010000160.1 GCF_024606345.1 Endozoicomonas sp. YOMI1 | reverse complement strand
GGAAAGCCTTAACCACCTCCTCCGGTGTGACCTGCTGGCCATTCAATGCCAGGCCCTTCAGGCAACATTGTTCCTTAAAGCGCGCTATACCCAGTTTGCCTTCCGGACTATCCGGGAAGCTCTTAACCACCGCATCCGCTGTGACCCGCTGGCCAGCCAACACCAGGCCTCTCAGGCAACATTCCGCCTGGAAGCGTGCTATTGCTAATTTGCACTTATTATTTCGATCTGGCTCCCGGTTGAATTCTTGAATGACCTGATCCGGGGTAACTTTTCTATGGTCATGAAAAATGTCCTGTAAGCAGAGCTTTTGCAGGAAGAAGCCGCTTCTAAGAGATGTTCCATCATTTCTATATGCTTTAAGCACATCAGTCGAGGTGGTTTTACGTTCTTGTAACTGTTTATTTTTCCAAAAGGCGTCTTCAAGATGTTTGCCCTCATCCGGGATGGAGGCTTTATCTCTATGACACTGATGGTTTGAGACTTTTTTGCCGTTAAATGTACTTCTGGGGCGGTTATGATTTCCACTTGAACCGGCTTGTCGGTTAACCCAGCGAGCAGGCTTTGGGGGGGAGTAGGATGATGCGGTTGCTTTCAGAATAAAACCCTGCAGACTTGGACTTCAAATATCACCGTTTGACCTCAAAATGATTATTAGGTTCACTCCACTGTGGTGTGTCATGGGAAGGGGCAAACATGCCCCTCTATTGCGGGCCGACCAATGTTAATGTTTGGGATTGCTCTCCAGCGGTCGGTGTACACCTTTTTTCTTTCAATCGGTAACTATCGCCCCTGGTGTTCAAGGTGGTAGCTTGCTGCACCGTATTCAGGGTGTACCATCATCGCAAGCAGTGTTTTGATAAATTCCTTCCTCTTGATCTCGTAACTTTTAACATGCCGGGTTGTCGATAGCCAGCCGTTAACTCTGTGCTCAAAATCATGACGGCAAACATGGCCAGTCAATTTCATTTGCAAACTCTCGGTAAGTACATTAAGGCGTCGATGTTCTTCTTCAAGCTGTTTGGTTTGGTAGCCAGGTTTTCCGGGGTTTCCTTCAGAGTGCAGAGCAATAAACTGCCTGGCTTTATTCAGGGTAAGTAGAGAGCGTATTAGCAAGCCATAAATACGCTCCCCGGTGTTTTGGGGGTTGTTAAAAAGAATGGTTCGAGGTAATTTAAATACCGCCCCTTTTTGCAATTGTTCTGTCAGCGGGTCAAGGTTATCAGCGAGATATTCCAGCGTATCATTCAGTAATCTGGTTTCTCCAGCGAACGACAAACACCATACCGGCTTCTCAACGCCAGGAACCTGAACAGCCAATTGTGCTGCCTCTTCATGGATTACTCTGTTGTCAACACTGACCTGAAGCTCCATTGTTCTGGTACCCAAATCATCGTCTTTAAGATGAATATTGTAGCCATTTGGTAGTTTAATCGCCTGACATCCCGGGATTGGGCAGATGATGATGCTTTTGGGGATGTCTGAATCCCTGTCGGAGTCAAGCGCCCGCAGCTTTTCAAAGAGTATTCTGGCCGATTTTTCTGTCGTACAGATAATGTCAATATCATTAAATTCTGAGCAGAGGTTCTGTAAAAAACGGGCGTAAGAACCGGTAATCAGAATGGGGGGATCGGGATAAGAACCATTGATTTCCTGAATAATCTCCAGTGTTTTCAGCGTTAGCGCAGTTAACTGCGGAACCGGTTTGTCCGGGAAACCCGGTACGCCTGTTTTTGACCATTGCTTCAGGGGCGGAGCCGCAATGGCAGGAATGGCCTGAGTGGCGCACCTATTCTCTGTTTTTTCTATGTTGTTCCAGTATTCCCTGGCCTGATAAGGAAGTGGGCCTTTCTTGCCAGGATTGGCAGCGGATACCTCTACCGATGTTCCGTGGGCAACGGTATTTTTCCCCTGAAACAGTAACCCATCCATTATATTGTCTTGGGGACTGTATTGCTGAAACCAGCAGCTTAAAGCATGGCGCAGCTTGCTTCCTTCAGGAAAACTATGAAGGAGCTTCAGCACCTGATTCTTATGGATTTCTCGTCCATCAATAGGCTGTTTTGTGATATAGCAGTGTGCCAGGAAGAAGAAATGCAGGCGTGAATTCCGGAATGAGCGCCTCAGTGTTTTGATGGATTGCAATACCTGTTCTGCTGACACTCCCTGATGATCAATGGTCAATTCATTCTGCATAGCCATGAATTTCAGTACACATTGCAGTTGATGTTGCTCATCTTTGACCGATGTGCTGTTCAGGATTTGCCAGGCCTTTTGAATGATATTCTGAGCTTCGTTAATTTCATCGTACCGATGAGATTGTTTAAGCCTTTGAATAAGAAACCTGGTTTGCCTTAAAGAGTGATCCCCGGAAACTTGATTAAACGCTTCTAATACTTTCTGGTTATCCAGATAGTTGCCATTCAACTCTTTTGCCTGCAATGCCAGCTTAGAAAAAAACACAGCTCTTTCAAGCAACCAACCACCGCGCTCAAAATCCTTAACCACCGAATCCGGTGTGACCTGCTGGCCATTCAACAGCAGCCCCTTCAGGCAACATTGTTCCTTAAAGCGTACTAGCGCCAGTGTTGCCCTGGCGGCCTGATAATCCTTAACCACTGCATCCGGTGTGAGTTGCTGGCCATTCAACGCCAGGCCGCGCAAACAACATTCCGCTTTGAAGTGTGCTATCCCCAGTTTGCCTGCCGGACTATCCGGAAAATCCTTAACCACTGCATCTGGCGTGACCTTCAGGCCATTCAACGCCAGGTCCCTCAGGCAACATTCCGCTGTGAAGCGTGCTATTCCCAGTTTGCCTACCGGACTATCCGGAAAATCCTTAATCACCGCATCCGCTGTGATCTGCTGGCCGTTCAACAGCAGGCCCCTCAGGCAACATTCTGCTTTGAAGCGCGCCAGTTCCAGTGTTGCGTTGGCTGCCAGGTAATCATTGACCACTTCATCCGGTGTAATCTGCTGGCCATTCAACACCAGGCCCTTCAGGCAACATTCCGCTTTAAAGCGACCCAGCTCCAATTTTGCACCGATCGCCCGATAATCCTTAACCACCGAATCCGGTGTGACCTGCTGGCCATTCAACGGCCAGCCCCTCAGGCAACATTCCCCTTTCAAGCGCGCTCTCCCCAGTTTGCCTACCGGACAATCCGGGAAATTCTTAACCACCGCATCTGGTGAGACCTTCTGGCCTCTCAACGGCAAGCCCCTCAGGCAGCATTCCGATTGGAAGTGTGCCAGTTCCATTGTTGCCCTGGCTGCCTGATAATCCTTAACCACCTCATCTGGTGTGACCTGCTGGCCATTCAGCGGCTGGCCCCTCAGGCAATATTTCTCTTTAAAGCGCGCCAGCTCCAGTGTTGCCCTGGCTGCCTGATAACTCTTAACCACCGCATCCGGTGTGACCTGCTGGCCATCCAGCAGCAGGTCCCTCCGGCAACATTCCTCTTTAAAGCGCGCCAGCTCAAGTGTTGCCCTGGCTGTCTGATAACCCTTAACCACCTCATCCGGTGTGACCTGTTGGCCTTTCAATGGCAGACCCCTCAGGCAGCATTCCGCTTTGAACCGCACTATTGCTAATTGGCATTTATTATTTTGAACTGGCGCCCGGTTGAATTCTTGAATAACCTGATCCGGGGTAACTTTTCTATCGTTATGCAGAATATTCTGTAAGCAAAGTTTTTGCAGGAAGAAGCCGCCTCTAAGCGACGTTCTGTCATTTCTATAAGTTGCAAGCACACTAGCCGAGGTGATTTGACGTCCTTGTAATGGTTTTTTTTCCCAAAAGGCATCCTCAATACGTTTGCCATCATACAGGTTAGTGGTTGTGCCTCTATAAGACTGATAGTTTGAGACTCTTTTACCGTTAAATGTACTTCTGGAGCGGCCATGCATCCCGCTTGAACCGGATTGTTGGTCAACCCGGCGGGCAGGCTGTGGGCGGGAGTAGGTTGATGCGGTTGCTTTCAGAATAAAATCCTGCACACTTGGATTATAAATATCGTTGTTTGACCTCAAAATGATTATTAGGTTCCATTTATGGTGTATCAGACGGAGGAGCAAACATGCCACTCTATATGATATGCGGTACGCGGTACGCGGTATGCGGTATTGCGGGCCGACCAGAGTCAGTGTGCGGAATTGCTCTCCTGCGTCCAAAGTAAACCTGCTTTCTTTTAACTGTTAAATGATTATACTGTATAAATAAACAGTTAATGAGTTTGAGTGGCATGAAGCCGATCCAGATCCTCCCACGACCTTTGCCAGAGACATTGCCCTTTTACCAGAGCCCTGCTGCCTGTGGCTTCACCAGCCCGGCGGCTGACTACCTGCAAGATACGCTCTCCCTGGATCAGCTGTTAATCCGTCACCCGGCAGCTACCTTTTTTGCCCGGGCCCAGGGGCGATCCATGGAAGGCGCCGGTATCTTTGATGGTGACATTCTTATTATTGATCGTTCCCTCACTCCGGGAGACGGTGATGTGATACTCACCTTGCTGGACGGTGAGCTGATTGTAAAACGCCTGGTCTATTGCCATAGCAAGCCAGAACTGCACTCGGAAAACCCCGACTACCCTCCGGTTACACTGGACTCTGAAGAAGGGCTCAATGTGTGGGGCGTGGTCACTGAAGTTATTCACCACTTGCGATGAAGGACGTTATTGCCCTCTGCGACGCCAACGCTTTTTACTGTTCCTGCGAGCAGGTCTTTAATCCATCCCTGCTTGGTAAAGCCCTGGGAGTACTCAGCAATAATGATGGCTGTATCGTTGCCAGAACACCGCAACTCAAAGCCCTGGGCGTTGCCATGGGGACACCGGCGTTCAAGGTCAGGGATCAGGTAGGCCGTGGTGAGATCATACTGAAAAGCTCCAACTATGCGCTGTATGGCGATATGTCCTCTCGCTTTATGTCGGTGCTGGAACAGTTCAGTCCAAAGCTGGAAGTGTATTCGATCGATGAAGCCTTTGTTGAGCTCTCCGGTTTCCCGCTGGAAAGCGTGCATGCCATAGGGTTGGATATGAAACAGCGGGTATTCCAGTGGACGGGGCTGCCCATTGGCGTGGGCATCTCAACCACCAAAACACTCGCCAAGCTTGCTAACTATGCGGCCAAGAAATTTCCGGCAACTGGTGGTGTTGTGGATTTAACCAGCCCGTTACGTCAGCAGCGGTTAATGGCAATCACCCCGGTTGGTGAGGTATGGGGAGTAGGCCGACGCATAGGAAAACGGCTGGAGGCGGCAGGTATTGATACAGCTGCACAACTGGCAAACGCCAATCGCCGATGGATCAGGAAACAGTTTTCTGTGGTGTTGGAGCGGACTGTCTGTGAACTTCAGGGGGAGTACTGCATTCCCTGGGAAGCGGGGGGCTCAGCCAATAAGCATCAGATCATGTGTTCCCGGAGCTTTGGCCAGCGGGTCACCACCAGGCAGGCACTTCACGCCGCACTGGCCAGCTTTATCTGTCGCGCCTGCGAGAAACTCAGAAAACAACAGCAGTATTCCCGTGAAGCCATCATCTTTATCAGGACCGATCCCTTTAAGGCCAATCTCCCGCAAGCCGGACGGAGTCTGAAGCTGATGGTACCATCGCCCACCAGTGATAGCTCGGTTTGGCTACAACAGTTAAATCCGGCTTTGGACGTGCTGTTTCAGGAAGGTTACGAGTATAAAAAGGCTGGCTTTGCCCTGATGGATCTTTTTTCTGGTACAGGATTTCAGGGAGACTTACTGACATCAGCATCAATCCCGGAAAATACCCGGATGATGACAGTACTGGATGCCATTAACCAGCGCTTTGGGAGCCAGACACTCCGGCCAGCGTCAGTAGGCTTTCGGGCGCAGCAATGGCATATGAACCAGCAGGTACTGAGTCCTTCTTATACGACTCAATGGCCGGAGATCATGACGGTTCAGACGTGAGGATCGTAAAGGCGAGTGCGGGGCATCATCCTTTGTCCATACTTCTGAGTCAGATTAGTAACTTTTGCCCGTTGATAGGCTCGCAGTTCAGAGGACAAATCTCTGTGTTATTGGCTTGCCTGATAGTCAGGCATTGAGTTCACTTTGATGGATTAATGCATCAAGCCCGGCCATAAACTGAGACGGGCTCAGGTCCCGGGTGCTGAAAATATCCAGCCTTAATTGGGAATGGCGAAATTTAAACCGAAAATCCAGGATGAAGCGTGGGTCGTGGGCATAAAGCTTTTCCCTCACTTTGATCAGTTTCCTTAGTTTATCCCGAAGATCATGCCTGTGTTCATAAAAGTGTTCTTCGACGATTGGCTGGATAAGAAGACTCCACAGCTCAGCCTGTTTATCTCTTGGGCAGGCGCCAATATTCCAGCAATTAGACGTCAGATCTATAATGTTTTCGATCTCAGCATTATCCCGGTGTTTACTGAGCAATGGCTCAACCCAATCGGCAATAATCCTGGAGAGTCCCGGGCCATCAAATGAGGGCTTCTGACCAGAGGAGAGAAACGCCAGTCGGGAAAATATACGTTTAAAACGGTTAATCATGGTATGCAAAGTACACTCACCGAAATAAATGGCACCGAAATAAATGGTATTCAGTCCTTGTCGATTTGGAGACAATGTCCTGCAAAGGATTACTCAGGGAAGCAGCCATGCTGATAAATGTAGTCGGTGGTTACTGTAATAGCATCACTTTCACTCTCCAGCCAGAATTGGTGATAAAGACTCTTGAATGATGTGCTTGCTTAATAATTATTTCAAGAATGAATTAATCACTATAATGGGAGTGTCACATTTCGAGCTATCATTGAATCTCTGGCTGAAATGAATAGAACCTTACCAGATGATGATTCAGGCAACTTCTCAGAAGATGATTCACTCGTAGAGGGTGCCTTAACAGATGATGATTCAGAAGGAGGCTTATCAGATGGCGATTTTCCAATAGAGGAAACCGCATCAGATAGTGATTCATCTTCGAACAACTGACTTATGGTCAGGGGCGCAGCCGCCTTCCCTTTGATCAGGGCTTGCCGAACCCGAAAGTCGAAGCGCCGGTTGACTAATACCAATCGAACTTTCTAACTCCCTATTGCGCTGAAGATTTGGGCCTTAATCCTACGTTGCTCTAGGAGCCTGTCGGACTTAAGCGTCCGTAGCGAGGATTGCGAGAAATTGAGGAT